>JAHJRX010000038.1 GCA_018830565.1 bacterium
ACCACCTTTAATCTTGCCCACTCTTTTTTGCTCATTTCGAAAATGTCCTTTTCTTCCATTTCTCCCTCCTTTTTTGAGGGATATTTTACATCCTTAAACAGGACATTTTCATTTTGCCAGATTAGGACATTTTCATTTTGCTGTTACAGTGTTTTTAAACGAATTGGAGTGATGTTGTTTTCTTGTAATTAGAGTAACTTTTTATTAAAAGGTAGTTTTTGAAACCCTTATAATCTAAATTTCCGTTCTTAAGATAACTATTTCCCAAATGTTGGGCTATAAGAATATGACAATTCTTAATTAAGTAGGTTCTATAAAAAATTTTTAATAGAAATCTTTAAAGATATAATAATTATTTGTCGATTATATTTTTAAGTTAAGGTAAATCTTCTTTTTTTTAAATATAGTAGTTATTAATAAAAACCTTATAGTTAGGAAATAACACCGAGCAATAAAAGATAAACTTGCTTGGAGTTAAATTAATTTGCTCTAGGTCAAATTTTCATTAATAAGTGCTATAGAAGAAGCTAAAATATACAAAATGGAGATACTTATGGAATTAGTGATAGAAGTATTTAAAAAAGAAGAAGAAAGAGATGCTTATATTGCTTCTTGCCCTAAATTAGATGTTTATGGTTGTGGCAAGAGTATCGAGGAAGCTATTTATCGATTAAAAAAGATCTTAAATTTTTATGTAGAATCAGCTGATGAATTAGGTATTTCATTAGAAGAGTTATGTAATGCTTCAAAAAATGTAAGTTTTAATTTTACTTCTAATAAAGAAGCCAAAGAAGATAAGATATATCTAAACTAAAAGGAGGCATTGATGAGTAGTATCTTAAGAGAATTAAAAGATATAAACTTAAAGATATATAAAAAAGGAAAAGTAAGAGAGGTTTTTGACTTAGAAGACAAACTCTTAATAGTAGCTACCGACCGCATTTCTGCTTTTGATGTAATCTTGCCAAATGGAATTCCTGACAAAGGTAAAATCTTAACTAAAATCTCTCTTTATTGGTTTAATCAAACTAAAGAGATTGTTAATAATCATTTAATTACTACAGATGTAGAGTTATTTCCCCAAGAAGTTAAAGTTTATCAAGAGCTATTAAAAGATAGAGCCATGTTGGTAAAAAAAGCTTCTCTGATTGAAATTGAATGCGTAGTAAGAGGATATTTATCAGGTTCCTCCTGGAAAGAATATCAAGAATCTCAATCTATCTGCGGGATAAAACTTCCCCCAGGTCTTAAAGAATCAGAAAAACTTCCAGAAATAATTTTTACTCCTGCAACTAAAGCCAAATCTGGTCATGACCTAAATATTTCCCTAGAAGAAACAGCTCAAATAGTAGGTAGAGACTTAATAGAAAAGCTTAAAGAGATCAGTATTAAGTTATATAAATTTGCTTGCTGCAAAGTTGAACCGAAAGGATTAATTATTGCTGATACCAAGTTTGAGTTTGGATTAATTGGAGATAAAATAGTATTAATAGATGAAATTCTTACTCCTGACTCCTCTCGATTTTGGTCAAAAGATAAATACCTTCCTGGTCAATCCCAGAAAAGCTTTGACAAGCAATTTATTAGAGACTATCTAGAAAGTATAAATTGGAATATGGAGCCACCTGCTCCGGTGTTACCTGAGTGGGTAACAAAAGAAATTTCTCATAAATATAAAAGAGCTTATGAGATAATCACTGGAGAAGAGTTTAATAGTTAAGACCTTTGTTCGCTCTTATATATTTCATCTGCTTCTTTAGGAGTGGCAGTGTTATGGATAATAGCTCGTAGCGCTTTAATCATAGCGACGGGATGTTGATCTTGCCAGATATTCCTCCCTAAGTTTACACCAATTGCTCCTTTTTGCAAACCATCATATATAAATTCAAATACTTCATAATTGGTCTCTGTTTTAGGGCCACCGGCTATTACCACTGGCACAGGGCAACTTTGAATTACTTTCTCAAAGTTTTCACACCAATATGTCTTAACTACCTTGGCTCCTAATTCTGCTGCAATACGACAACACAAGGCAAGGTAACGAGCATCTCGCTTTTCTAATTCTTTGCCTACCGCTGTTACTGCCATCACCGGAAGGCCATATTCTTCTGCTTCATTAATTAAATTAGCTAAATTAGATAAAGTTTCTTTTTCATAATCACTTCCAATAAAAATAGAGATTCCTAAAGCTGCGACATTAAGACGAAGAGCGTCTTTAATAGAAGTAGTGATTATTTCATTAGCTAAATCTTTTCCTATAATGCTTGTTCCTCCAGAAACTCTAAGAATAATGGGTTTGATATTTGTTGGGTCTAAGCAAGAACGTAAAACTCCTCTGGTGACAAATAAAGCATCAAAGTAAGGGAGAAGTGGCTTAATAGTCTCTCCTGGTTTTTCTAAATTTCTGGTAGGACCTAAGAAATAACCATGATCTATAGGCATAAACATACATTTACCATCGCTTTGAATTAACTGAGAAAGACGATTTTTCATTCCCCAATCCATAATTACCTCCTAATTTTAGTCTTAAAGTCAAGAAAATCTATCTTTAAATATGGGGTGAGCGAGGGGACTTGAACCCCCGGCCTCTAGGGCCACAACCTAGTGCTCTAACCGCCTGAGCTACGCCCACCATAAATTAGTATCTGGCACGCCTGAAGGGATTCGAACCCCTGACCCACTGCTTAGAAGGCAGTTGCTCTGTCCAACTGAGCTACAGGCGCTTATTTTGGTGCGAGAGGCGGGAGTTGAACCCGCATAGGATATTATCCCACTAGATCCTAAGTCTAGCGCGTCTGCCAATTCCGCCACCCTCGCTTATAGTTGCCCTTGTTAAATGTAAGGTCAATCCTTTTAAGATATCGAGATAGCTATCCATCTAGTACTTTAATGACAAATAAATACCACAAAAGCAAGACATAGTCAAGAATAAATAGCAATTCTAATTATGAAAATTATGGGTCATTCGTAATTATTGTGGAGTAATTGTTGTAAGGCGTTGAAAGATAAGGAGTAAATAAAAAAGCAAGAAATTAAGAAGTGAGTAAATACACCAATCTCAGAAAGGAGTGTAAATTTTTCTTAATTTCTTGCTTCTAATTTTAAAAAGATAATCTAAAAGATAATCTATTAAAAAATGAACCGATTAACCCAACATATTTATTGTAGTTTCAAAAGCTTCATCTTTTGCAGTTTTATCTAAAGTTGCACTTTTATCAGAACTAACCTTTTCCTTGTTAGCCTCTTCCATGACCAACTGGGAAGCCTTGCTTGCTTCGGTTAGAGCCTTAAGTAAAGAAAAAACTTGAAGATTTACATTGGATATTGCAGAAGTCATAACTTTCCACCTCCTTGTATTTGATATAAGTAAGATTTATTTTGAGTCATCCATGACTTAAAATTTAAGAGCTACTTATCTTATCGGCAAAATGTCTTAAAATATTTAGCATTTTTTTAAGGAATAAATACTAAAAAAACCTAATTTATTCTTCTTTTTCTTTTAACATCTCCGCAATCATCTTTTTGCTCTCTTTTATAGCTTGAGAGATTTTAGAGGAGTCCCTTCCTCCTGCTTGACCCATATCTGCTTTTCCTCCCCCCGCACCCTCAGTAATCTTAGCCACCTCGTTAATTAACTTCCCCGCATGAATCTTTTTAGTAAGATTTTCACTAACTTTACAGACCCAACATATCTTATCTTCTTTAATAGCCGCCAAAATAACTATCTTTTCCCCTTGGGGTAACTTTTCAACTAAGATATCAGAAGCTTGACGGAGAAGATTAATATCTACATCTTTAACTAAGGTAGAAATAACTGAGACTCCCCCCATCTCTTCTTTTTGTTTTAATAGATCATTTAAATTAGTGAGAAATAGTTTAAACATTAGAGAAGAGTTCTCTTTTTCTAATTCTCTATTTTTGCAAATTAAAGTTTCTATCTTGGAAACCAGATCTTCGGGTTTACTTTTTAGTTTTTCAGATATTTCAGATAAACTCTGCTCTTGTAGCTTTGTGGTTTGGTAAGCATCAGCTTCGGTAATACCCTCAATTCTTCTAATGCCTGCTGCTACCGCCAATTCAGTTATTAATTTAAAAAGACAAATTTCACTGGTCTTCTTTACATGGGTTCCTCCACATAGCTCTAAACTAAAATTACCTATTTTTACTACCCTAACTATTTTACTATACTCTTCTTGGAATAAAGCTATGGCTCCTTTTTCTTTGGCTTCTTCTATCTCTTCCTCAAAAGTTTCTACTAAGAGATTTTCCCATATCTTTTCATTAACTATTCTTTCTATTCTTTCTAATTCTCGAATGGTTAATGAAGAAGGATGAGTAAAATCAAATCTTAAACGTTTATCTTCTACTAAAGAACCTGATTGTTTAACATGTTTTCCTAAAACTTGACGGAGAGCAGCTTGGAGTAAATGAGTAGTTGTATGATTTTTAGTAATCTTTAATCTTCTAAGTTGGTCAATTTCAGCGAAGATCTTTTCATCTAATTTAAGTTGACCTTCTTCTACTTTACCTTTATGAATAATGAGACTATTAATCTTTTGAGTATCTTCTACTTTAATTCTTACCTTTTCATTATAAATAAAACCGCTATCACCTATTTGACCTCCAGATTCTCCGTAAAATGGAGTAACATCTAAAATTAATTCTACTTCATCTCCTTTTAAAGCCTCCCTTACTTCTTCTTTGTTCTTAAAGATATTTATTACTCTGGCTATTTTCTTACAATTTTCATATCCTACAAATTTCACTTCTTGGGGAGATATATATTTACCCACTCTATCATCTTCTACTACTTTAGCAGCTTTAGCTTTCTTCTTTTGTTCCTCCATAAGTCTTTTAAATTCTTCAGTATTAATTCTCAAGTTATGTTCTTTAGCTATATCTGCCGTTAAATCCATAGGAAATCCATAAGTATCATAGAGTTTAAATACTTCATCTCCTGGAATTATTCTTAAGTCTTTTTTTTCACAATTTATCATTATTTCTTCTAAAATCTTAAGCCCTGTATCTAAGGTTTTGGAAAACTTCTCTTCTTCTGTCTTTACTACTTTACTAATATCTTCTCTCTCTTTACTAAGGAAGGATATAGAGAAAGTCTTTATGGTCATAAAGACTAATTTATAAAGAAATAAGTCTGGTAAGTTTAATATTTTGCCTTGTCTTATAGCTCGACGGATAAGAGATCGTAAGACATATCCTCTACCTTCGTTAGTAGGAATGACTCCATCAAAGATTAAGAAGGTTATGGCTCTTAAATGATCAGAAATAATTTTAAAGGCCACATCTTGTTTTTTGTCTTTTCCATAAGTCTTTTTAGACAACTGGGAAATTTCTTCTATAATAGGCATAAAAAGATCTGTCTCAAAGTTATTAAGTTTTTTCTGGATCACGGCCGTGAGCCTTTCTAACCCCATCCCAGTATCGATGTTCTTTTTTGGCAAGGAAAGGAGAGTGCCATCATCAAGACGGTCATATTGGGTAAAAACTAAATTCCACAACTCTAAAAAGCGATCACAATCACAAGATGGCCCGCAATTACTCTTTCCGCAACTTACTTGAGGTCCTTGATCGTATAATATTTCACTACAAGGGCCACAAGGACCGGTATCGCCCATCTTCCAAAAATTACTTTCTTCGCCTAAACAGATAATGCGATCTTCGGGTATAAATTTTTTCCAGATAGAATATGCCTCTTCATCATCTAAGTAAATAGATACCCATAATCGTTCTTTAGGTAATGATAATTCTTTGGTCAAAAATTCCCATCCCCACAAAATAGCTTCTTCTTTAAAATAATCTCCAAAAGAGAAATTTCCTAACATTTCAAAGAAAGTATGGTGTCGAGCCGTATATCCAACATTTTCAATATCATTGGTTCTTAGGCAACGTTGAGAAGAAGCTGCTCTGGTAAAAGGAAGGGGGTTTACTCTTCCTAAAAAAAGCGGCTTAAAAGGAACCATACCAGCAATAGTAAAAAGAAGATTAGGGTCATTGGGAATTAAAGAAGCACTTTCTTTAACGGTATGACCTCTTTGAGAAAAATAGCTTAAAAATCTCTCTCTTATCTCTTTGCTCTTCATGATTACCCTCAAGTTGCTCTTTGGCAAGATAGCCCTCTGCTAATGCTCAGAACTATTCTCCACAAGGCTTCGCCCTATGACGCTCCGAAATGCGAGGACTTCTTCGTATTTCTTAGCTCTCACCCCATAAAGGGGAAATTATTTTAAATTCCTATTCAATTAATTAAATAACACTTATGTTTTCTAAAGCTTTTTTGAAAGTATTAAAGGCTTCGCTGTTAAATAAAACCACTCTTACTTCTTGAATAAAGGAATCTTCCTTTAAAAAAAGAGCTATGGTGTTTAGAGCAATCTTAGCAGCTTCATCCAGGGGATACCCATATGCCCCGGTGCTTATGGAAGGAAAAGCCACTACTTGGCAACCTTTTTCTTTGGCAAGTTTTAAGCTTTCTCGATAACAACTCTCTAAAAGCTCTGGCTCGCCTTTATGGCCATCAATATAAATAGGACCAACCGTATGGATAACATATTTAGCTCTTAAATTTCCTGCCTTGGTAGCTACTGCTTTTCCGGGAGGAAGCTTTCCTTGTTTATGGCAAATTTCTTTACATTCAGATAGAATTTCCGGCCCACCAGCTCGATGAATAGCTCCATCAACGCCACCGCCCCCCATTAAATTAGAATTAGCTGCATTAACAATTATCTCAACTTCTTCTTTAGTAATATCACCTTGAGTAAGTTTGATCATAGAATTATTAATCTTCTTCTTCATAAATCTTATCCTTCTTTTATCTCCATTATCTCCATCTTTTAATTTTAGTAATATCACCTTGAGTAAGTTTGATCATAGAATTATTAATCTTCTTCTTCATAAATCTTATCCTTCTTTTATCTCCATTTTTTAAGTATTATAAGCCATATATAAAGACATGTAAATAAATTTATCAGCTATTCTCAGCAATTCTCATTATACCTGGAAAGTAATGGAAAAGATTAGAAAAGTATATAATTTTGATTAAAAAGAAGTCTGAGGTTAGTATTTGTTTTTTTACTAAGAGGGGATTTCTAATAACACTTCTAAGGCATTCTTTAAGTACTTGGCTTTCCAGTAAAAATCAGAGGTAGTACCGGAAGCTTCTTTAAAGTTTTTAATAGCTTCTCGAGAGATTTTTTCAGCATCTTTATAACGATTTAATTCGACTAAACATTTTACCGCTAAAGATAGATAGCAAGCTTCTTCTGCTGGTTCTACAATAGCTTTAGAGGCATCAAGATAGTAACCTAAAGCTTCACTTAATTTTCCAATACTTTTGTAAGCATCTCCAATGCTCTTAAGACTTTTGGCTCTTAAGTTTGCATCTTCAATATCTTTAATAGTTTTTAGGTAAAGTTTAGTAATCTCTTCGCATGCTTTTTCTGCTTCGCGAGCTTTGCCAATCTTAGTTAAGCATTTCGAGGAAAGTTGAAGGTCTTCTACCTTGCGAATTGGATCATTAGCCCTCTTTGAAGCTTGGAGATAAAGATTAGCTGACTGATGATATAAGTCATAAGCTTTTTCTATTTGGCCATTTTCTTCAATAAACTCAGCGACATCATAAGTATATTTTGCTTTCCAATAATCACCAACTACTTTTTCAATAGCCCTATAGTAATAATTAATAATAGTCTCACTCATTTCTTGACACTCTTCTACTTTTCCTAGTCTCTTTAGGCAATTGGCTGCTTGGCGATAATAATCAGCTTTCCAATAAAGGTCATCTGTAATCTTAGCTGTTTCTACAAAGTAATCAATAGCCTCTTTAGCTAATTTTTCAGCTTCATCTCTTTGGTTTAATAAAAGTAAGCATTCAGCTACCTTCCATTGATATTTTGCCTTCCAATATATTTCAGAAGTTTTAGTAGAAGCATCCAGATAAATCTTTAGAGCTTTTTCTAATAATCCTTCTGCTCCATTCTTTTTAGTCTCTACTAAATATTCCCTGGCTTTTAAAATTAACTTAGCTTTTTCTTCCTCATTATCAGTAAACTCAGAAGCTCTAATTAAATAATCTGAAGCCTCTTCAAATCTACCAACTTTTTTCAAACAATCAGCAATATCCACATAATATAACGATTTCCAATAAACATCCTTAGTTGTGGAAATAGCCTTAAGGCAATATTCTTTAATTCGATTGCATAACCGGTTGGCTTCAGCTTTCTTTCCTTCTTTCTTATTTATTTCTTTCTCCTCTTCTTCTTCCTCTTCTTTCATCTTTTCTTGCTCAACAGTAAATACTTCTCTTTGATCATCAAGAGATACTTTAGCTAGATTAACCTTTCTTTCTCTAAAGTTTTCTTCTAATTCTGTATCTTTCAGGTCTTCTCTAGATATTCCTTTTTCCTTTATCTCTTCTTGATCTTTAATAATTTCTTCTGGTTCTAATGTTATTTCATCTTCCTTGGCTTTATCAAAAGCTTCTCTTGATAAAAATTCTTCTTTTGGTTCCCCTTTGGTTATCTTTCTTACAAAATCTGCAAAGATAGGGTGAAAGATTACTAACAAATCATCTTCTCTTCTTAAATAACTATCTTCTTCTAAATTTTGAATTAGCTCTTCCAGCTTTTGATTATTCATATTTATGTCTAGATATTCTTTCAATACATTCTTACTTAATCCTCTGGAAGATTGGGCAATCTTTTCTATGGCGATCTTTCTTTGACCATCTAATAAATTATATAAGTATTCATTATATTTATTTTTATCCTCTACCTGGCCAATTTTTTCATTTATCTCTGATTCGGTAATGTTATTTTTTTCTCCAATATTTTTAAAGATAAGATAACAGAGAATATTTAAGTAATATGGATAACGACCAGACAAGGTAAGAATCTTATTGATAACACCCTCGCTAATTTCGACCTTTCTTCGTTTAGAGTTACGAATAATATAAGCTCTGGCCTCTTCTTCGCTAAAGACTAACAATTCTATATGTTGGACAGGTTTATTTTTAGAAAGATAGATAAACTTTTCTCTTTGATTAGAAGGCAAAGTTTTATGATTAACAAATAAGACATATTTTACCTTGTCAAAATTTGTCCATAATAAATTCTTCATCGTAGAAATTATTAAAGCCGTGGATTCTATTGAATGAATGTCGTCTATAAAAACAACCGTATTTTGGTCTAAGTTTTCATTGATATTGGTTAAATATTGTTTAAAACTAGGAAGATAGTCAGAAGAGCTTTCTTCCATTTCCTTTTTAGCACCTTCCCTTACCCTATAAAAATTTTTCTGGAAATATTCTTTAAAATAATTCCCCCACCAAATAGTACTTTCTTTAAAATAGTTGATAATAGTCTGTTTTTTCTTAGGAGTTTTTGGTAATGGAATTAAAGGATTTACTGTTTCATAAAACCTTTTAGCAAAGCTTTGGATAGATTCTCTTTCATGTACTTTCATTTTACAAGTAACTAAGTTACGTTGATAACATGATTCTTCTAATAACCTCAAGAAGGAAGATTTTCCAAGGCCATCTTCTCCTAAGATTAAAAAATTGAAGCTATGAATGTACTTTTCGAACATGTCTAAATATTGCTTCCGACCTACAAATTCTTCTAAATTTGTGACCGGGTTTAAAGTTAACTTATTCAATCATACCCTCCTGTAGCACTTATTAATGAAAATTTGACATAGAGCAAATTAATTGAGTACCAACGAGTTTATCTTTTATTACTCGGTATTATTTCCTATGTCTAGTTTTCGTTAATAACTACTATAATATAGCTTTTTAATGAAGAACAGATCTCCTAAAAATTTACTCCTCAAGAATGGTGAGGTCATTGGCACTATTTTTTATTGAAGAAATTAATCTGGCTTCTTCGCTTTGGGGATTAATCTTTTGTAAAATCTTAAATTCTATTTCAGCTTTATTGTATAAACCTTTAATAAAGTAACAAGTTCCTAAGTAGAAATGAGTAAGCCAGGTATCTTTATTACTCCTTAAAATTTCTTTATATTTATACAAACTCTTTTCTATTCCTTGTCCTTTTGTTCTTAAACTAACGACTTGATCTTCTTGGTTGCCTTTTACATATGCTTCGCTCTTTAGGTAATTATATACACTAAAGGCTATATTTTTAATATCTTTATTTGGTGAATTATTGATCACTTTCTCTAATCTTTCCATAGCTTTCCCTTTGTTTAGAAAAAGGGCATCTAAAATACCTAACCATAAATAAGAAAGATAATCCTCTTTATTGAGTTTAATGGCTATTTCATAAAATCTAATAGCCTTGGTTGTATCTCCTTTAAAACGATATACCTTAGCTATCCTATGATAAGCTAACAAATAATCAGGATCAATCTTTATTATTTGTCTATAGATCTCTACGGCTGAGTCATATAGGCTTTGTCTTTCTTTTTCTTCAGCCATCTGCCTCAAATCATTGACTAAATTAATAGCTCTGACTCTTTCTATCATATCTTTAGCTTGATCAAGGGCAGGATTTTTTAACTTTAAATATAATCGTGGTAAGCCTTCAGTAGCAATAATATTATATGGATCCTTATTTAATATTTTTTCATAAATAACAATAGCTTTTTCATATGCCCCTTCTTCTTCATATACTCTTACTAAAAGATGATTAATTAGACTTTCATCAGTGCCTAATTTAATAGCCTTTTCATATAATTCAATAGCTTTTTTGGACAGACCTTTTTCTTCATAAAGATTACCTAAGTCAATATAGATCAATTTATCATTAGGATCTCTCTGTAGGGCTTTTTCGTAGATAGAAATTAATCTATCATTTAGTCTTTCTTGATTCTTTGAAGTTTTTTCTTCATTATCTCTGGTCATTTAGTATTTACCGATCAAGTTTGTTTAATTAAACAAGGGAGAGAATTTATTAAACCATAAGCAAATTTTGCTTCATTAGAAAGAGGATTAATATTAATAACCTTTTCAAATTTTTGCTTCATTTCACTAAACATCTCTTTTAGGAAGTAAATTATTCCTAACCTCCAATATATTTTAAAGTCAGAAGGATGATGAGATGTTTCTTCTTCAAGTTCATTGATGATATTGCTTAACTTATCTTCAAATATTATTTTAAAGTTATCATGACCGTGGTTACTTTCTAAATAGTCCATTACATAATAAGCTACCGTCTGAAGAAAATTATTCTCTAAATTAGTAGATATAACTTCATTTAATAAGATTTGGGCCTCTTCTTTTCTTTCTTTCATTCCTAAAATTATCCCCAGCCAGAGTTTAGAATAAAGATCTTGAGGATTTATCTTAATAGCTACTTCATAATTTTTTATAGCTGATTTAAGACTTCCATTTCTTCTGTACAAATTAGCTAATTTCTTATAGCCGGGACTATAACTAGGATCAAAATTGATTATTTCTTTATACTTTTTAATAGCTTCTTCCAGTCTTCTATTTTTTTCTTCTTCCAGAGCAATAATCATCATCTTATTAATCTTTTCAATCTTTTTAACTTGTTTAAAATAATAATAAGCCTTTTCAATATCTGGATTTTCTCTTCTTTGATAAAAATAGTATAAACTTTCATTGATCATTAAATCATGTGGGTCTTCTTTTGAAATATCATTACATAAATTGACAAGCTGGTCATACATCTTCTCTTCTTCGTACACTCTATGTAAAAAATAATAGACTACTTGTTTTTTAGCTCCACCTTTTATAGCTTTTTCATAGTACTTAATGGCTTCTTTAGGCATACAATTAACTTCATAATGATGTCCCATCTCTATAGATTGCAAGGGATCATCAACGATGATATTATTATTTGTATCATTTGGCTTTAAAAAATCCTTATTTTTAAAAGAATTTTTTTTATCTTGACGCTTTTTCTTCTCTTTAAATTTTTTAAGGAAGGATAAGCAAAGATGATCAATTGAGAATAACCCAAGAGCAAGAAGGAAGGAATAAAATAGTGTTATCTTCATCTTTAAAAAGAATAAGCTCCTCTATAAGATTATTGCTTTATCTCTATTCTTTTTATCGATAATTTTAGGATTTAACTTTAAATAAAAAGACAATAATAGCTATTAAATAGTATTTTTGACTTAAATATTTAATAATTATTGTCGATAAGATAATATAAATTAACTTCCTAAGACTATCATTAACATAAAATAATGAATACCAAAAAACTTTTTCTTATTAAAATTAGCATTAAAATTAGCCTTATATTTTTTATCATCTTTTCTCCAGCTGTATTTAAAGCAGAAAAAAACCCAACACCTCTTTTTTTTATTTCTACTCCTAAGATAAAAATTTTGCCTGATGAGGTGAAAGGAATTCATATCACTACTTATTTAGCCTCTAATTTACGGTCGTTTAAAAAAATTATGGCTTTAGCTGATAAAACTGAAATTAATACCGTAGTAATAGATATTAAAGAAACCGATGGTATTATTGCTTATAAAGCCGATCTAAGATTAAGTAAAGAGATAAAAGCTATCCAACCTTGGATAAATATTGGTGAAATTATAAAGTTATGTGATGCTCATCGTCTCTATAAGATAGCGAGAATTTGTGTCTTTAAAGATCAATTGTTAGCCTTAAAAAAACCTGAATTAGCTGTCCATGACGAAAAAGGCAATATCTGGTATGATTCGAAAAAATGCTGTTGGGTCAACCCATACCAAAAAGAAGTCTGGGAATATAACTTTGCTTTAGCTAAAGATATTATTTCTCGTGGATTTGATGAAGTTCAATTTGATTATGTTAGATTTCCTTCAGATGGAAAGATTAGTCAGTGTCGGTATGGCAGGGTTCATGATCATAAGACGGCCATTACCGCAATTAGTGAGTTTGTTAAATTTTGCAAACAAGGACTCAATAATAAGGGTTATTTATCTATAGATGTATTTGGGCTTACTATTAATCGTGACCTTGGCATTGGACAAGACTTTGTAGAAATAGCTAAAAATGCTGATTTTATCTCCCCCATGGTTTATCCTTCCCATTATTATCGAGGAGAATATAAGCTGGCTGACCCTGATGCTTGTCCTTATGAAGTCATAGATTTGAGCACCCAAATTGCCAAAGAAAAACTTAAAGGTATTGATTGTAAACTTAGAAATTGGCTTCAAGATTTTAGTCTAAAACATAAATATGGTCCTAAGGAAGTACGACTTCAAATTAAGGCTCTTTCTAAGCATGGATATAATAGTTGGCTTCTTTGGAATCCCTCTTGTCGCTATACTGAAAAAGCATTAATGTCAAATGAAGAGGTATTGCTTCCCAGGGAAAGAAACAAAGAAAACCTCTATCCTTTACCGACAGAAGATTTATCCAAGCAGATCTCTTTAAGAACAATAAGAATCTTAGGATTTTCAGCTATTTTAGATGATAAGAAGATTTAAGAGATGCCCAAAATAAGGTGATGTCTGTGAATAGCTAACTTCTGAATGTGTAAGATGAGGATAAATTCATTTTAAATTGCAAATTTAGCTTTTTAAATTTAAAACTCGTAATGATAAATTCGTAATGAATAATCTCTCTTTTTATCCCTTTTTCAGATGCCTCATTATAACTAAAAAAGAGAAAGGTTAAAATTAAGGAAAATTAAGATTAGATGAAAAAAATATTAAAAAAAGATCAAAAGAATGTTGATTCCAAAAAAAGAAGACTAAAGGTTGGTTTTGAAATATTAGTATTTTTTTTAGTAATAGTGGCTGGGTTTCAATATTATCATACCTATAGTTATAATACTTATAGTCATAGAGATATTCTTAAACCATACCTAAATGAATTAATTCTTTCTCCTTTATTCTTAAGGCAAGTCTCAGAAAATGAAGTTATCTTAAATCTCGATAATAAAAGAAAAGCAGTCTTTACCTTTTTGCCCCATCTTCAAAAAGCTGGCTTTGAAATCTTTCAAAAATATAATGCTCCTTTAGGTGCCTTTGTAGCCATTGAACCTTCTACTGGTGCTGTTTTAGCTATGGTAGGGCAGGGAGACAATTATGCTAATAAAGATTTCCACTTAACACTTTCTTCAGGGTATCCAGCTGCATCTATATTTAAGATTGTCACCTTAGCTGCTTGCCTTGAATATGGTACTATTAAACCAAGCGAGCTATTACAAGCTACAGGTAGGCTTAGGTGTGGAGACAAATATATAAGAGATTCTTCTAATGTACCTTCAGGTTCCATTACGGTAACAAATGCTCTGGCTAAATCTTGTAACACAGCTTTTGCTAAAATAGCCTTAGACCTTGGGGCTATTCCTTTAAAAGAATATGCGTTTAAATTTGGATTTAATTCTAATCTAAACTTTGAGATGCCGGTGGAGATTTCTTCAGCGATCATTGATAATGAACCATTTAGTGTTGCTGCTTCGGGTGCAGGATTTGGCAGTATCAATATGAGTCCCTTGCATGGAGCCTTAATTGCAGCTACTATTGCCAATCAGGGAAAGATGATGAGTCCATACATGATTAAAAAGATTGTAGATAAAAAAGGAAATGCCCTTATGGAATATCGACCTTATGAAGCTAAAGCTCCTATTTTATCTTCTACCGCCGAGATAATTAAAGAAATGATGATTCAAACTGTTCATGGAGATGGAAATGCTCATAAATCATTTTACGATAAAGGTGGTAGACCTTATTTACCTTGGATTAAAGTAGCAGGAAAGACAGGTTCTCTCTCTAATGGTAACTTAAACTATACCTGGTTTGTAGGGTTTGCACCGGTGGATAATCCTCAAATAGCTATCGCTGTGATGATAGGCAATTATAACAGTTGGAAAGCAAAAGCTGGCGTAGTAGCTAGAGAACTTTTAAAAGCTTATTTTAATAATAACATTAATGAAGTTTCTTATCATCATAATGATTAATAAGCATCATCTAAAAGACTATAGAACTTTTTATTTTAATAATAACATTAATGAAGTTTCATTATTATCATAATGATCAATAAGTATCATCTAAAAAGACTATAGAACTTTTTATTTTAATAATAACATTAATGAAGTTTCATTATTATCATAATGATCAATAAGTATCATCTAAAAAGACTTTAAGCAGCTTTAATTACCTTCTTTTAGGCACTTTCTCTTTCTAAAACTAAGGTAGGTTTTATCTTTTTCTCCACCACTTCTTTAGTGATAATACATTCCTTGACATCTTTTAAGGAAGGTATTTCATACATAATATCTAACATTATATTTTCAATAATAGCCCGAAGTCCCCTTGCTCCTGTTTCTCGTTTTATAGCTTGCTTAGCAATAGATTTTAAGGCTTCGTCTGTAAATTTAAGCTTTACTTTTTCTATTTCAAAAAATTTCTTATATTGTTTAACTAAAGCATTTTTAGGTTCCACTAAAATCCTAAGGAGATCATCTATTTCTAAAGAAGATAAACAACTAATTACCGGAAGGCGACCTATAAATTCGGGAATTAATCCATATTTCAGTAAATCATCTGGAATGACATAGTTCATGATATCTTCATCTTCATCTTCTTCTTTCTTTAATCTAATCTCAGTTCCAAAGCCTAATAGCTTTTTACAAACTCGCTGTCGAATAATATCCTCTAAGCCTACAAAAGTTCCACCACAAATAAAAAGAATATTAGTGGTATCCATTTGAATAAATTCTTGATGAGGATGCTTTCTACCTCCCTGAGGAGGAACATTAGCAATGCAACCTTCTATAATCTTTAGTAAAGCTTGTTGGACTCCTTCTCCTGAAACATCTCTGGTAATAGAAGGACTATCTCCTTTTCGAGAAATCTTATCTATTTCATCAATATAAATGATGCCTGTTTCTGCTTTCTTTAAGTCATGGTTAGCTACTTGGAGTAGACGTAATAAGATATTTTCTACGTCTTCTCCTACATAGCCGGCTTCAGTTAAAGCGGTAGCATCAACAATAACGAAAGGAACTTTAATAATTTCTGATAATGTTTTAGCTAATAAGGTTTTTCCTGAGCCAGTAGGACCTATTAGTAAAATATTTGCTTTTTCAACAGCCAGATTACCTTTTTTAAGATTGAGGCTTAATCTTTTATAATGATTATAGACGGCTACTGATAAAACTTTTTTAGCCTTATCTTGACCTACAATGTAATCATCTAATTTTTCTTTAATTTCCTGAGGAGTTAAGATCTCTCGCTTAAAAGTAAATCTATCTTTTTCTTCTTCTAAGTCTTCATTCACAATTTCATTACATAGTCGAACGCATTCGTCACAGATGTATACTTTTTGACCAGCTACTAATCTTTTGGCATCTTTTTGAGGTTTTCCACAAAAAGAACAATGTAAATTTTTTTCATTTTCAAATTCTAACATCTATTTTTCCTCATCCTTTTTAACTTCTTCTTCTTTTTCTTCTTTGCTTTCACGAGAAAGCAAAATTTCATCGATTATTCCATATTCTTTTGCTATTTCTGCAGTCATGAAGAAGTCTCTATCTGTATCTCTCTGAATCTTTTCTAAAGATTGATTTGTATGTTTGACTAAAATCTTGTTTAGCTCTTCTCTCATCCGGATGATTTCCCTTGCTTGAATATCAATATCGGTAGCTTGGCCTTGAACCCCACCTAATGGTTGATGAATCATAATCCGAGCGTGAGGAAGGGCAAACCTTTTTCCTTCAGCCCCTGCCGATAAAAGTAATGCCCCCATACTTGCTGCTTGACCAATACAGATAGTAGAAACATCTGATTTGATATATTGCATCGTATCGTAAATGGCTAAGCCAGCTGTCACTACACCTCCAGGATTATTTATATATAAATCAATGTCTTTTTTAGGATCCTCAGCTTCTAAATATAATAACTGAGCGATAATTAAGTTAGCGGTATCATCATCTATTGTTGAGCCAATAAATATGATGCGATCTTTTAAAAGACGAGAAAATATGTCATATCCTCGTTCTCCCCTTCCCGTTTGCTCCACTACCATTGGAATTAAAGCCATTTGTCCTCCTTAAAGTATTTTATTATTTAATCATTCAGCTGTCCGATGTCAGCAGTCAGCACAATAACTAAAAGCTGATAGCTGACGCTTATTTATCATCTAAGCACTTCTTGTACATCTGCCTTGGCTATTAAAAAATCTAAAGTTTTAGCTATCTTAATTTCTTCTTTTATCATTTCCAATCGGTCATTACCTTCCATATTTTTTGTGGTAATCTCTTTATAACCAGGAGATATTGAACTTATCTTTTCTTCTATTTCATCTTTACTGACTTCTATCTTTTCTTTTTCGGCGATAGAATATAAAATAAACCATTCGACTAATCTTTTTTTAGCTTTTTCCTTTAAATTTTCTTCAAATTGTTCTTCTGAAAGATTTTGATTTTCTAAAAATTTTTCTAAGGATAGATTATAGCCTTTTAAATCATGGACTAATTTTTTTCTTAATTCTAAGATTTCAACGTCAATCATCGACTTTGGTAAGTTAACTTGATTCTTAGAAGCAATAAGTTCAGTAATCTTATTTTTTAAATTAACATTACTCCTTTTTTCTTCTGCTTTAGTTAGTTCTTCTCTGATCTTTTCTTTAAGTTCCTCTAAAGAAGAACAAGAACTAATATCCTTAGCCAACTCATCATCTAAACTTGGTAATTTTTTTTCTTTTATCTCGAATAATTTAACTTTAGCTTTGGCTTTTTTTAAAGCATATTTTTTATTAGAAAATTCATTTGGTAGGGTAAATTCAAATTCCCGCTCTTCGTCCTTATGCATGCCGATAATTCCATTTCTTAAATCAGTCAAAACATATTTATTGGATAACTCTAATAAATACTGTTGGTTCTTTTCAATTAACTCTTCTTCCACCCATATTTGGTAATCAACAATTACGAAATCTTTTTCTTTTACTTCTCTTCCCTCTATAATTTCTAAGGTGGCTCCTCTTTCTTGTAACCACTTCAATCTCTCTTCTATTTGTTGGTCAGTAACTTTGGTAACTTCTTTTTCTATCCTTAAATTACAATATTCTTCTACGTTTACCTTAGGTCTATATTCTATCTTTATCTTAAATAATAAATCTTGGTCTTTTTTGTAATTAAACTCTTCTATCAAGGGAAAAGTAATCGGAGTAATCTTATATTCTTTTAAGGCTGTTTTAATGGCTTTTGAAATTAAATTTTCACTGGCTTCTTTTTCTATCTTATTTCTAAAATGTAATTCCAATAAATGACGAGGAACTTTGCCTTTTCTAAACCCTGGCCAGACAGTTTCTCGACTAATGTTTTGATAACTCATATTAAATTCATTAGTTACTTCATCTGCCTCTATCCAAACTTTAATCTCGTATAAGCATTCTTCTGGTCTATTAATTGGCTCCAACTTCATTTCTTCTATAGATCCTTCCTTTTTAACTAAAATTTAAAAATTAACTTTATGGTGAGCATTTAACCGTCAGGTGTCAAGTTACTATCTAAGACAAGAAAACAAAAGGAAGCAATAAATCCTGGACTTGTTTCAGAGAACTTAAAGCTGATAGTCGATAGTTTTCTTTACTGATTTAACTTCTCACTTAGTTTGTCTCTTACATATGGAGGAACAAAATCTATTGTAGTCCCATTTGACATGGCAATCTCTTTTACTGAGCTTGAACTTAAATATAGATATTTTTCATTAGTCATCATAAATAAAGTTTCTACCTTGGAATTTAATTTTTTATTCATTAAAGCCATTTGAAACTCATGTTCAAAATCAGAAATAGCTCGCAATCCTTTGATAATTATAAAGGCAGATATCTTCTCCATGTAGTCAACTAAAAGACCACTAAATATATCTACTTGAATCTTAGGTAAATCTGAAGTTACTTTTTCCAGCATCTCATACCGTTCATTAACGGTAAAGAGAGATTTTTTTGCAGTATTATTTAAGATAGCTACGATTACTTGATCAAATAACTCTACCGAACGTTTAATAATATCTAAATGCCCATAAGTTACCGGATCGAAACTTCCTGGATAAACAGCTATCCTATTCAAAATTATCCTCTTCTTAACTGAGAAACTAATTTTATCTCACTTTGGCTTAATCTGGCTTTCTTGGCTATTTCTTCAATAGTTAAGCCTTTATCAATTAGATTATTAATTAACTGATAACGATCGCTACCTGGTTCCGACAAACTTACTTTCTCTTTATTTTCAATAGTTAAGCCTTTATCAATTAGATTATTAATTAACTGATAACGATCGCT
>JAHJRX010000039.1 GCA_018830565.1 bacterium
AGAAAGGTGCATATTCTTCCATTGGATCACCCTTGGAGGAAGTTTAAAATAAACCCATATAAAAGATCATTTTTATCTAATACAAAATAGGACATTTCTATTTAACGGAAAACAGGACATTTTCATTTTGCTGTTACATTTTTTAAAAAATTCTTGACAATATTTTACTTAATATGGTAGGATGGGCAAGATTAATCATCAAAAAGCTAAAATTTCCTTAATTGGTGCGGGTTCTTGGGGTACAGCCTTAAGTATTTTACTTTATCAAAATGGTCATCAAGTAAGATTATGGGATTTTCTTAAAGACCATTTAGCCAAGATCAAGGAAGAGTTAGAAAATAAAAGGTGTCTTCCTGGTGTTCCTCTGCCTAAGGATATATCTTTTACTTTTGACCTTAACCAGGCCATAGAAGAAGGAGAATATATAATATTTGCTATTCCTTCTCATTTTTTAAGAGATACTTTAAGAAAAATAAAAAGTTGCCGTGAAGATAAAAAGATTATTTCAGTTATTAAAGGGATAGAGAATGACACTTTTTTGAGACCATCTCAAATTATTGAGGAAGTCTTACCTCAATTTAAAGAAAAAGTGGTGGTATTTTCAGGACCAAGCCATGCTGAAGAAGTAAGTAGAAATATACCTACTTCCGTGGTAGTTTCATCTTCTAAGACAGAAGATGCTGAAGAAATTCAAAGGTTATTTATCTCTCCTTATTTTAGAGTTTACACTTCAAAAGATTTGGTAGGCGTAGAATTAGGAGGAGCTTTAAAGAATGTCATCGCGATAGCGGTGGGTATATGCGATGGTTTAGGATTAGGTGACAACACTAAAGCAGCTTTAATAACTCGTGGATTAGCTGAAATTACTCGTCTTGGAGTAGCATTAGGTGCTAATGCCCATACTTTTGCTGGTCTTTCTGGGATGGGTGATTTAATAGTTACTTGTCTAAGTAAACATAGCCGCAATAGACTTTTTGGAGAATTAATTGGTAAGGGAAATTCATTAGAAGAAGCTTTGTCTAAAATGACCATGGTGGCAGAAGGAGTTAAGACCGCAAAGTCGGTTTATGAATTAGCCTTTCAGACTAAGATAGAACTTCCTATTTGCGAGCAAGTTTTTTATATCCTTTATCAAGGAAAGGATCCAAAAACAACCGTTAGAGAATTAATGTTACGGGATCCAAAGGCAGAGTTAGAAAGGGATAGAGGTTAAAAAAGGATAATATAATTTCTTGAGTTTCAAAAGTTATATTACTTCTAAAATACATCTTAATATAGAAAGGAGGTGAAAAGATAAGATGACCAAAGTAGATTTAATTAATGCCGTAGCAGATATAGGTCTAACTAAAAAGAAGGCTGGAGAAGTTGTTAATTGCGTCTTAGACACTATTAAGGACTCTTTGTCAGAAGGAGATAAGGTTCAACTTATTGGCTTTGGAAGCTTTGAAGTAAAGGAAAGGCCTGCTAGAAGAGGCAGAAACCCTCAAAATGGAGAAGCTATAGATATTCCTGCCAAGAAGGTTCCTGTTTTTCGAGCTGGGGAAGCTTTAAAACAAGCTGTTTTATAAGGATAGCTTTACTTATTTAAAGCTTTACTTTATTTACTTAATTTACTTTATTTACTTAATTTACTTTATTCACTTAAGTTTACTCACTTAAAAATAGAAGGAAGTGATCAAGTCTTCATTTCCTTCTATTTTTTGTAATCGTTTAAGTATAAATTTCTTACACCAAAACACCTCTTTATTCCCCTGAATTTATGTCAAAAATTTAACCTTTATTTATCGTTAAACTCCGAAAGTATTTTTTGCGTTGGTCAATTCTATTCTCATAGGGTAATTCCTTCTTTTTCCACATTTTCAAAGAAAAATGAGTTTAATTCCTTGTTTTTTTGTATTCAAACAAATTGTATCGGAGTTAGGCTGCGAGGAAAAGCACCAGTTTATCTCCGGTAAAACTTTCAGACTGTCAAGCCAAAATAAAGATTGAAAAATAATAGTTAGATGTTATAATAAAATTGGTTAATTCTATAAGGAGGAAGCCTTGAAAAGAACAGTTAAAGAATTGAAAGAAATAGCCAGAGAGATAAGAATATTAATAATTAAGATGCTTACCAAAGCAGGATCGGGTCATACAGGTGGTTCGCTTTCTGTAGTTGATCTGGTTACCGCTTTATATTTTAAAGTAATGAAACATGATCCTATGAATCCTAAATGGCCAGATCGAGACCGTTTTATTTTATCTAAAGGACATTGTGTTCCCGCTCAATATGCAGCTTTAGCTCTCTCTGGATATTTTGACCAGGAATTACTTATGACTCTTAGAAAGTTTAATAGCTCTCTTCAGGGGCATCCTGATATGACTAAAACAGTGGGATTGGAAATTTCTTCTGGTTCTTTAGGACAAGGTCTTTCCGTTGGTGGCGGCATAGCCTTAGCTGGCAAGTACGATCGAAAAGATTATCGAGTTTATGTAATTTTAGGTGATGGAGAAGTTCAAGAAGGTCAAGTTTGGGAAGCAGCTATGAGCGCTGCCCACTATAAATTAGACAATCTATGTGCTTTTTTAGATTATAATAAATTACAAATAGATGGGAAGGTAGAAGAGGTGATGAATATTAATCCAATTTCAGATAAATGGAGAGCTTTTGGTTGGCATAGTATCGAGATAGATGGAAATAAGATGGAAGAAGTTTTAAAAGCTTGCCAAGAAGCAAAAGAGATCAAAAATAAACCTACGATGATTATTGCTCATACTGTAAAGGGAAAAGGAGTTTCTTTTATGGAAGGAATGGTAAATTATCACGGGGTAGCACCTACCAGCGAAGAATGTGAAAGAGCTTTAAAAGAGCTTTAAAAGAGTTTCAAGAGGAAAGAAAGGTAGAGAGATAATGGATAAAGAAGTTGCTACCAGGGATGTATATGGAAAGACTTTACAAAAGATAGGTTCTCAGTATCCAAATATTATCGTTTTAGATGCAGATTGTTCATCTTCGACTCGAACTTCTTGGTTTGCCCGAGATTATCCTGAGCGGTTTTTTAATTTAGGAATAGCTGAAGCTAATATGATGGGAATGGCGGCGGGGTTAGCTACTTGTGGGAAGATTGTCTTTGCTAGTACCTTTGCTATTTTTGGAAGCGCTCGATGTTTTGAACAAGTTAGAGATTCTATTTGCTGGACTAACTTAAATGTCAAGATAGTAGTAACTCATGCTGGCCTTTCAGTAGGCGAAGACGGTGCTTCTCACCAAGCTATAGAAGATGTAACCTTGATGAGAAGTTTACCTAATATGACGGTGATTGTTCCTGTTGATGGTATTGAAACTGAAAGAGCTATTATTAAAGCCGTTGAAACTTCTGGTCCTTTTTATATTCGTTTAGGACGAGCTAAATTTCCTATCGTCTTAAAAGAAGATTACCAGTTTCAAATTGGAAAAGCAGTCACTTTAAGGGAAGGTAATGATGTGACTATTATTGCTGTTGGGCTGATGATTTCAGAGTCATTAAAGGCTGCTTTAATTTTAGAAAAAGAAGGAATATCTACTCGAGTTATTAATATGAGCACCATTAAGCCTATTGATAAAGAAGTAATTATTAAAGCCGCTCGAGAAACCAAAGTTATTATTACCGCCGAAGAACATACCGTTATAGGAGGATTAGGAGGAGCAGTGGCTGAGATATTAGGAGAAAGTGTTCCTGTGCCGATGAGAAGAATTGGCATTCCTGATGTTTTTGGATTTTCGGCTACACCTAATGAGCTTTTAGAATACTTTAAGCTGACTGGACTTCATATAGCTCAAACAGTCAGAGAAGTATTAAGTTAAAAGTAAAGTCTAATTAACAAGATATATCTGATCCTATGATTCAAATGTACGATCTTTTTAAGAGTTATAATAATCTTTCTCCTGCTTTAACTAAGATTAATATTAAATTTGATCGAGGAGACTTTGCGATAATTTATGGACCCTCTGGAGCAGGCAAGACCACTTTACTTAAAAT
>JAHJRX010000040.1 GCA_018830565.1 bacterium
AAAGGTAAAAAATTATTTGGTGGTTTGGTTGCTAACACAGGCACAACAACAAACAACGGCAGGTGGGTTTATTTTACCGATAGCGGTGCTAAATTTAAAAAAGGTGAGTTTGGTAATTGGACTGATTTGGATTTATAATTATCCCGGAATTTGCAATAGAAACGGAATTCGACGGTGAAATAAGGGCGCATCTTCGACACAAAAAAGTACTTGCATAGCAATAAGTATGCGCGCACTTTTTTGTGCCAAATCTACACCCTTCTTTCACATCTCGGTTCTGCGTTTCTATTGCAAAATCCGGGATTATGGGTGGCGCGCTAATGAAATTGGCACAGCCTCAAATTCCGCCGAAAAAAAGAATCGTCCCCGCGAGGGCGTGGGGGAAGGGGGTTTGGGGGGAATTCCGCCACGCCCGAGGGAAATCAAATTGAAGACAGCCCCGCCGTCCTGCTCGTTCAGAGCAGAACCCCGCAAAATAGTTTTCTTTTCCTTTTAGAAGAAAAAAATCGGCGCGCGCAAATCAAAAATTGTGAAGAAAACTTTTGTGCGGGGTGGCGAGGTTTCCGAGCGACGGCGGGGATGGCTTCCTTATTGGGGGGTTTTGCTCAAAAAATGTTCGAACTTCGTTCAAAAAACACCGCCAAGTTGGAAAAAGAAAGGTTTGGCTCGCCCTCTGCGAGGGCTCGGCGAAATTTTTTGCGAGTGGGCTTTTGATTCTTTTCCTTATCCCTCCCTCCCAGCGCGGAAAAGGTTAAGGAACTCTCTAAAGTTCGTTTGTTTATTTTTGAAGTTTGCGGTATCATTAATATTAAGCAAGTTGATATACATTCACTATAAGTAGTGTATTACATTTAAAATATTATTATTGATTAATTGGAAATTATATGCTAACTTTATAAAATATTTTTGTAATAATTTTGTAATAATTTATCGTTAAGCTTCATTGACTCATATATTTATTATCTTTCTTTGAAGGCATTCCTGAAAAATTGGGTACGAGAAATTCATAAGCATAACTGGTAAGAAATTTAATCAAGTAAAGGAGGTTGATAAAAATGGCTATTGAACAAGTTAACAAGATAGAAAAAGGAGATTCTTTGCTTCCAGTAATTAAAAATATTGAAAAAGAATTAGAAGAAGAAAAAGAAAGAATTAAGCTGGAAGTAGAAAGAATGATAAAGGAAGAAGAAGAAAAGAGCAATAAAACCTTATTAGAATTTAGAGAAAACATTAACTCTCTTTATGAGGAAAAGCATCAAGAAGGATTAGCCAAGATTAAAAATAAAGCAGAAGAATTGAAATTAAAAAACGAGGAAGAGTTAGAAAGAATAAAGAATAAGGAATCTTTGTTAGTTCTTAAAGCCACAGAAAAGATATCTAAAGATATGTTTAGTTTTTAATTTCTGAAAAACTTGCAAATACTGCAAGCTCTTAGCCGTCAGTCAAAACTAACAAAATCAGGTAATAGTGCGTCAATGCTCCTCTCTCTTGCCTTAATGACTTATTCCTAACCAAACTGATAGCTGAAAACTGATACTTAAACAGTTACTAAATACTTACCAGCACTTTTTGAATTTAGACTCTAAGATGGGGAGAGACAAGATAAGAAATGTATAATAATCTCTTTGTTCCATCAAAATCTTCTTACGTAAGAGGAATAAGACCAGATGTTAAATGCATCCTTTGTGCAGTTAGGGATTATGATTCAAAGGTGGAGCATCTCGACATCTATAGATCAAAAGAGTTTATAGTTTCTTTAAATTTACACCCGTATAACCCTGGTCATATTATCATATTTCCAAAAGAACATATATTGGATACTAGAGAACTTAAACCTGAACAAGTCTTGGAATTATTTAATATCCTTTCATTTAGTCTGAATAAATTAGAGGAACTTTATCAACCTCAGGGGTTTAATATTGGTTTCAATATAAGAGAAGCAGGAGCAAGTATTGATCACCTTCATCTCCATGTTGTTCCAAGATATAAGAGTGAAGTTGGATTTATAGAGGTTTTATCGGGAACTCGGATTATCGTTGAAGATCCTCATGAAACAAAGAAGAAGCTCATAGATGCATATAAAAGATGCATCTAAAATTTTAGTCAAAAACAATAATTTATTGGCTATGGTTTGTTTTTAATTTTGGTTGCCTTCAAATAAAATTATAATAAGAGAAGTATTTATGGTTATTATTATTTCATTAATCACATTAGGAGTTGTAAGTCTTTTAATACTTACTTTTATCTTTTTCCCTCATTTTTTTGGAGCTTTGTGGTATCCTACTCCTAAGAGGAAGATAAGAAAGATGCTTTTTATGGCAAAATTAAAGGAAGGAGAATTAGTCTATGATTTAGGATGCGGCGATGGGAGAGTATTAATTATTGCGGCTAAAGAATTTAAGGCTAAAGCTGTAGGTATAGATATTGATCCATTAAAGATATTTTTTGTAAAGTTAAGATTGAAATTACTAAATTTATTAAATAGAAATATAAAATTAATTCAGGGAAATTTATTTCACTATAGTTTAAATGAGGCAGATGTAGTTACTATTTATCTAACTCAAGAAACAAATGGGAAATTGGCTTTTAAGCTATTTGATGAATTAAAGAAAGATGCCCGAGTGGTAAGTCATAAATTTCCTCTTCATGGTCATTTTGAATTAATAAATTTTGATCAGAATGATAAAATTTATGTATATAAACCTTTAATACTTTCCTATAATTAATTTGCTCTAGGTCAAATTTTTCATTAATAGGTGTTCTAAGGATTAGCAAGTTAACAAACGAAGGAGAACTTAGGGTGCTCAAAAAATATCAGATCTCTTCAGGGCAAATCGTAGAAAGCAATGAAGAAAAGAGTCCGATTTTAATTTACTTTAATCCTGACGAAACTGAAAAGCGTTTTCTTGTGGAGCATTATAAAATAGATGAACATACGCTTAATTCTGCCTTAGACCCTGACGAACCTTCGCGATTGGAATTTGAACCAAATCATTTGGCCTTTATCTTAAAATGGCCTAAAAATTATTCAGCAAATGACCAATTATTATTTAAAACCGCTACTACTGGTGTCTTCCTCTTTGGTAACCTTTTAATTTTGGTGCTAAATGAACAAACCATTATCTTCGAGAAGAAACACTTCACAAAAGTTACTTCCCTCACTAACCTTATCCTTAAACTCGTATATCGTTCTATTTACCACTTCTTGGAACATCTGAGGGTGATGATGATGCTTTCTGATGACTTGGAACAAAAGATCCAGCACTCCATGGAAAACCGCTATCTTATAAGTTTATTTACCATTCAGAAGAATCTGGTCTATTATCTTAATGCTATAGATTCTAATGGTGTCTTTATGGAAAAATTAAAAAATAATGCCAAAAAGATTGGTTTTATTCAAGAAGACTTGGAGTTTTTAGATGATATTATCATTGAAAATAACCAGTGTTCTCGTCAGGCAAATATATATTCCAGCATTCTTGCCGGCTTAATGGATGCCCGTGCTTCCATTGTCAATAATAATCTAAATATCTTGATGAAGACCTTAAATATTGTTGTCATTGCCCTTATGGTCCCAACCCTGGTTGTTTCCGTTTTTTCTATGAATGTAAAGATACCCCTGCAAAATCTTCCTTATGTCTTTTGGATAATAATAGGGTTAGCCGTTGTTTCGGTTGTTAGTTTTCTCATGTTTTGGCGACACAAGAAGTGATAGCATTAAGAGAAAATACCTCTTGTCTTTTTATAATGGACCCCAAAAATAGTATAATTGTAGAACCGGATAGGCATGGTAGGATTGCCTATCAAAGTCTTTTCCGTCTTTAATTCCTTCAGGATGCTTTTCTCAATATCTTCACTAATCCTTCTGTTTGCCCCATTGAGGCTGTACTCAATGGTAAATACCTCATAGTCTTTCCTGTATTTCTTAACCCATTTAAAGAATTGTCTCCGCTTCAGACCAAGCAAATCCATGTCATATTCAGCGCTAATCTCCTTCTTTAAATACCGGTCTAAAATCGTTCTTACCTGTTCTCTTGTAAGCCTTTTGCGAATATGTTCTGTCATTCTTTTTCCCTCCCTGTGTGATTGAATTTGTAATTCAAGACTAACATAGAGAAGTGCACTTTTCAATTTTAGCTAACAGAAAGTAAAATTAGATGTAATACCAAAATGAAAATGTCCTAATCTGGCAAAATGAAAATGTCCTGTTTAAGGATGTAAAATATCCCTCAAAAAAGGAGGGAGAAATGGAAGAAAAGGACATTTTCGAAATGAGCAAAAAAGAGTGGGCAAGATT
>JAHJRX010000041.1 GCA_018830565.1 bacterium
CTTCTTCTAATCTTTTATTCTCCAAGTAAGCCACCCCTAATTTAAAATGAGCTTCAAGATGGTCTTCTTTTAAAGAGATTGTTCTTTGTAAAGCCGAGATAGCTTCTTCTAATCTTTTATTCTCCAAGTAAGCCACCCCTATCTGATAATAAATCTCTTCATTATCTTCCTGGTCTTCTAAGGCTTTTTGGAAACAAAAAATAGCTTCTTCATTTCTTTGGCATTTCAAATAAACACAACCTAATTTATAATAAACATCTTCGTAATCATCTTGAATTTCAATAACTTTACGAAACTTAATAATGGCTTCTTCAAGATTGTCAATCTTTAGATAAGCTAAAGCTAAATTATAATAAACAATCACCTCATCAAATCCTATAATAATTGATTCTTTGTAAGAAGAAATAGCCTCAAAATATTCTTTATTAATCGCATAGCTACTTCCTAAATTTTGATAAGCTAATGAAAAATAAGGAGAAACTTTAATAGCATTATTATACTCTAAATTAGCTAAATTATACTTTCCTTGAAAGTAGTAAATATTTCCCATCAAGAGATGAAGATACCTTAAATCTTCTTTTCTAAGAATTTCATAAGCTCTACTTAAATAAACAGCTAACTCTTTCTCTGCCTCTGACCATTTACAATTTAGGTAATAGCTTAAGCCCATTAAAATATTAACCACCTGGTCTATATGGCCGTCATATCTCTCTTCTAAGATTATTTCTTGAATCTGTCCAACCTTAAAATCTCCTTCTTCTACCTTCTTTTGATATTCGTAAACAGTAAAATTAAAATTGTAATGTGTTTTTAAGTAAATTCTTTCTTCTTTTTTGGATATTTCGCTTCTTAAGACAAGAGTAGCTTGATGTTTCCTTGAACTTTTTTTTGCTTCTTCATTATTCTCTAAAACCTTAACTTTTCTTAGCTGGACTTCTTTTAAGCCGGCTTTTTCTACCCTTTTCAACAATTCTTCACTAATCTTGGTCAGCACATCTTGATAAGAAGGCTCTATAATGCCTTCGCTTCTTTTTAATTCGGAAAGTATAATTCCGGTAGAGCCTTTTGGAAACTTTTGAAGAATATTTTTTTCAATCTTTTTCTTAATAAGATTTAACATTTTTATTAACTCGCTCTTTTCTTTGGTTGTCTTTAGATACTCTTTGGTCTTTTCAATAATTTTATTTATTAAATCTAAAATCCACATCTCATAAACCTACAGATAAGTTAAACTTTCTCATAACTCTGAGGTGAAGCCATTTTTTTATTTTGCAGCAAGTTTATTACCCACAGTGTTAATACATATCCTAGACACCGCATCAAGCTTAAGATGGCTAAACCTTTTACTTTTATACTTCAAATATCCTAATCCAGCTACCATGGCCGCATTATCTGTGCAATATTCTTTTGAAGGACAGTAAGTTTTAATATTATAATCTTTAAAAATATTTACAAATCTTTCTCTTAAGGTGCTATTAGCGGCTACTCCTCCTACTAAAAAAGCACTCTTTATTTCCATATTTCCTAGAATCTTCTTCAGGGGTTGAAATAATATATTAATTAAAGCTTCTTGAAAACTTGCCGCTATGTCTTCTACCTTTAAAGTAGATAGCTTATTTTTCATTAAAAAGTATTTAACCGCGGTTTTTAAACCACTAAAACTAAATCCTATTTTTTTAGTTTTCCATTTAACTTTTGGAAACTTTATCTTATTCTTATCGCCTATCTTAGCTAACCTTTCTATAACTGGACCTCCTGGATAGCCAAGATTTAATAATTTAGCTACCTTATCATAAGCTTCTCCAGCTGCATCATCATCAGTGCGGCAAATTAGTTTATACTCCTCGGGTTTTTTAATGTAAACTAACTCCGTGTGACCTCCAGAAGCAATTAGGGATAAGATAGGATATTTAATTTCTTCAAACTCTAAGAAAGGACTATAGAGATGGCTCTCTAGATGATTTAAGCCAATCAAAGGCACTTGATAGGCAAAAGATATAGCTTTAGCCGTTTGAAGGCCTATTAAAAGAGAACCTATTAATCCAGGGCCATAAGTTACAGCTACTGCTCCTATCTCTTCTAATCTTATCTCTGCTTTTTTGAAAGACTCTTCTAAGCAAAGATTTATCATTTTAACATGACTTCTTGACGCAATTTCTGGAACAACTCCACCGTATTTAGTGTGTAAATTTATTTGCGAAGAAACAATACTGGAAAGAACTTTCTTCCCTTCTTTAACCACGGCTACAGAAGTATCGTCACAAGAAGTATCAATTCCTAAAATATACATTTACTCATTTTAGTGTTTTTTTTTGCAAACTTGATTTATTTGAGTATGTCTTGGATACTATCCCTTATCTTTACACTTTCGTATAAAATTTATTTGTTGTCAAGTCTTATTTGTCAAGTCTTATATTTATATAATGATTCCTCATCTTATATTAATAACATTTAATAAGTGCTATATGAGTGTGACATCTTTTGCTTTAATTAAAAGACATAATCTTCCAAACATAAATAATTTACTTTTTATATAAATAAATATCGGATATTTCTTTAAAATCATTTAAAGTTTTTTCTTGTAAATATAAACTGTCTATGTTATATATATGTAACTTATAAATTAAATTTTGGGAATCTGGGGAGGTAAAGTTGTATCCATATGAATCAGTCTTAATTCTCGATCCAGAAATAAAAAAAGAAGATGTTAGCTCCTTGTTAGAAACATTGAAAAAACTTATTGAAAATAATCAAGGAGAGTTAGAAGAAGTAGAAGAATGGGGTATCAAAAGATTGGCGTATCCCGTCTTAAAGAAGAGTGAAGGTCGCTATGTACTTCTTAAATTTAAGTCTAAACCCCAAGTTATTCCAATTTTAGAAAAAAATTTTAAAATTTCAGAATATATTATAAAGCATCTTACCGTCCGAAGGGAAATTTTAAAAAACAAGCCAACTTCTAAAGTAAAAGAAAGTAAGATCTGATTTGTGAAAATGTGATTTGTGAAGAGATAATAGCAAGGAGGATAAAATGACCAGCTTAAATAGAGTAATCTTAATGGGTAATTTAACGCGAGATCCAGAACTACGTTACACTCAAGGTGGTGCGCCTGTTTCTCGATTCAGTATTGCTGTAAATCGAGTTTATACCACCAATACTGGTGAAAAAAAAGAAGAAGTAAGTTTTCTTCCTATTGTCGTCTGGGGAAAACAAGCTGAAAGTTGTAATCAGTATTTAAACAAAGGAAGATTAGTCTTAGTAGATGGGCGTTTACGTCAACATTCTTGGGAATCCAAAGAAGGTGAAAAAAGAAATACCATAGAAGTTATAGCTTATAGAGTTCAATTCTTAGGGGCTAAAGGCGAAGCTCAGAAAACAAGTGCTGCTTCCTTAGAAAGTGAAAATATTCCCGATGAAATAGAGGATGAAATTCCCTTCTAATGGAAGTTATAGCTTACAGAGTTCAATTCTTAGGGGCTAAAGGCGAAGCTCAGGAAACAAGTGCTCAGGGATAGCTGGCGGTTGAATACTTACTAAAGGTTAAATAACAAAGGAGATAATATGGCTTATCGAAGAGAGTCTAATCAGACTAATCAAGGATCAAAAAGATATAATATAATAATTAAGAGCAAAGATTATAAGAGAATTTGTAGATTTTGCATTAGAAAAATAGACAATATTGATTATAAGGATGTAGATATTTTAAAAAGATATATTACTGAAAAAAGCAAGATTGCTCCTCGAAGAATGACTAAGTGCTGTGCCCAACATCAAAGGAAATTAACCACAGCCATTAAAAGAGCCCGAAATATTGCTCTACTTCCTTTTGCTACTTAATCCTGATGAGGATTATTCCTTCAAAATAATGAAGTTAAAGATTGAATGTATCCACAAGATTCAAGTTATTTATATTTTAACTTTACTAACTATAATTTCTTATATCCTTAAAGGAAGTCTATTATTTCTTTTATTAATTCCTTTATTTTTTTCTATTAGCAAGGTTACTCATAAATCTACTTCCAACTTTTTTTACTTTCTGGTGCTTGTCTCTTTATTTATAATAGAACTTTCATTTAAAGCCCACTTTATAACTATTTTTGCGGCTTTAGGAATCTTCACCGGTGAACTTGTTAATAAAAAATACTTTGCCTTTCGTGTTATTCTTTATAGTAATTTATTACTAATTCTTCTCTGTCTGATTCAATATCTTATCTTCTCAACTTTCTTCCAAATAATGCCCCCTTTTAGTAAGGTATCACAAGAATTTAAAGACTATCTTTCTTTATCCTTAGAAACACTTTTTCAACAATTAAACCATCAAGATATTCCTTTTCAAGAAATGGTAGAAATTAAAGGTGTCTTTAATCAAAAGGCAATTCTTTTATATCAATTATTACCTTCAAGCTTAATTATTTTTTCCATTATCTACAATTATTTAAACTATAAATTTCTAACTATATTAAGCAAGCACCTAAGTTATTCTGTAAATCCTATTAAAAATTATGCTTGTTGGTTTTTCTCTGACTATATAATTTTAGGATTTTTGAGTAGTTGGCTTTTCTACTTAATTTTTAAGAGTTATAATTTTCAAATACTATTCTTAGTTATCCTTAATATTTGGTATTTCTTCCAATTTCTTTACCTTATCTATGGATTTTCTATAGTAAGTTTCTTTTTAAATAAATTTAATCTACCTATAATTATTAAGATTTTTTCTTTTCTTCTGCTCTTTTTAACTTCAGGTATGGTGATGTTTTTAGGTGTATTTGATACTTGGTTTGACTTTAGGAAACTAAGAAAAATTACTAAATAAAAAGAAACTTTGCTTTGTGATAGTAGCCGTGCTAAACTAGCGGAAGTAGCATGGTTCCTCAAGGAGTTGGAGGAATTTGCAAATATCTTTGCCTCAAGTATTTTAACACTGAAAGGGAAAAAGTAATTTTACATTTTGATATGTAATTTTGACATTTGCTATTTGATTTTTAATTTTACATA
>JAHJRX010000042.1 GCA_018830565.1 bacterium
AATCTTGCCCACTCTTTTTTGCTCATTTCGAAAATGTCCTTTTCTTCCATTTCTCCCTCCTTTTTTGAGGGATATTTTACATCCTTAAACAGGACATTTTCATTTTGCCAGATTAGGACATTTTCATTTTGGTATTACACGTTTTTTCTTTTTTGTTGAAGAGCACCAAGGATTGTGTTAAAATTTTAAAGATTATGAAAAAAGAAAAAGGCGTATCATTAATTGAACTTTTATTGGTCATGGGATTCTTCGTAGGAATAGCCATTCCTGTGTATAATTTTATCGATACTACGGTAAGGATAATTAGCCGATCTCGGTTAGAAGTTAAGATGAATGACTATATTAACTCAAAGATGGGCCGAGTTTGTGAGGATAAGATTTGGGATATGCCTCTAGGCCTTAATAGAATTGAAAAAAATGAAATTCATCCCGATTTAAGAGAGATAGTTATCTTTGATCAAGAAAGTCCAATTATTGAGATATCTTATGGTAGAGATATTATCACCAAAGAAGTAGATTCAGAAATAAGGAAGATAACTATGAATATAAAGTGGCGAACCACGTTGGTTAAAGATAATAAACCCTTGATAAAACAAACTAAGTTAATAACTTATCGAGCAAATTTAAAATAAGTTTTTGGATAAGATGAAAATTCTTAAAAAAGAATTAGGATTTACTATTATTGATCTTATCATCATGGTGGTAACGGTCTTCATTATCTTTTTTCTAGTAAAAGATATTGCCAATGAGACTAAAGAAGACATAGATAAAAATATTGACTATATTGATTTAGAAAGTACAACGATAAAGATAAAAAGATCCATCATTAGCGATGTAGAAAAGACCTATGAATTATTCCAAGAAGACACTGCCTTAGTGGAATTAATAAATAAAAGAAATAATTTCCGAAAAATCCGCCTACCTTTAATGATTATAGATAAAAATAAAAATGCAGGAGATGGGGGAGAGCTGCTATATATCTTAAAAAAAGAAGAAGAAAAGCTCTTAGTGGTATTGTATGCGATCTTAAATAAGAACGACTTAGTGAAGTTTAAGTTTATTTATAATGAGGATCGCTTCATTTTTAAAGAAAAAGAGGTTATTTCTAAAGACATTATCTATCTTCATTTCCAAGGTAAAAAGAATGATAAGGTCATTCAAGTAAGAGGAAGATTAGGTAAAAATAAAGTCCGGCATAATTTTAACTTTACGGCAAAAATGTACACTACCAACGTAGGTTTAAGAAGATCATGGGACTACTAAGATCATCAAAAGGTTCAGCTCTTGTCATGATTCTTATCTTCTCAGCCATATTCTTACTTTTTTGTGGTGGAGTGATGAAGATTTCAGAGTATATCCTTAATCGGATAGAAGATGTTTCAGAAAAGATGCAAGCAGATTATTTAGCTTCAGGTGGGCTGCAATTAGTCACCCGAAGATTAGTCTTAGATGAAGGATATAAAGAAGATACTTGGAAGATTTGTCCCATCCTCTGTCGGGTAGAAAAAAATGGCTACTTTATGATAAAAAAAGTAGAAAAGGGAGGAAAGACTGAGGAATTTGAAATAATTAAGGTTGAAGTAGAAGGAAGATTTGAAAAATGGAGTAACAAGATAAAGACCAAGTTAAATATGAAAAAAGGCGTGAAGATCAAAGGTGAACATCAAGAGTAAATTTGTCATCTTTTTAATAGACTCATTGCTCAATAAAGAATAAAATTTTATAATTAATTGAGATGATTAAAGTTATATGAAAATATTTGATATTTTTCTAAATTTCTTTATTCTCTTATCAATAAAGGGCTCGAAAAGATTTTTATCTTATTATGCAATAGGTCTAATAATCTCCTTAATTACCTTATCTTCAGCTAAGGCAAAAGAGGTAAACTTTTATGATCATAAATACTTGGATTTAAAATACCAAGGAGATTCATTAAGTTCCCCTACCGTGGTTGATCTTAATGATGATGGGATAATTGACCTTATTATTATAGGTACTCTGCAAGGTAATATTTATGCTTGGGATACAAAAGGAAATCTTTATCAAGGCTATCCCCTTACCATAGCTGATGAAATAAGGGGTAAAGTTTATTGCATAGATATTAATAATGATCTTAAAAAAGAGTTAGTAGTAGCTACCTTATCAGGATATATAATAACCCTTAATATTTCAGGAGAAAAGTTATGGATAGGGCAGGGGGGAGGAGAAATAATTAAAGGAATAACCATAGATGATGTGGATGAAGATGGAATTATGGAGATCTTAGTCCCTCTTGCTTCTAAAAGAAGTGGTTGTTTAGCAATAGATGGAGTTTCCCATAAAGAGAAGTGGTTTTTTCCATCTTCCCTCCAAAGTAATCTCCCTCAAGTAGGAGATGTAGATGGAGATGGCCAGAAAGAGATTATCTGTTCAGGTATAGACAATCTTTATTGTTTAAATAATCAAGGGCAATTACTTTGGAAAAAGTATATTGGAAGCAACTTAAATGAGACTCTTGAATCTTGCCAGCCAGCTCTTTCTGATGTGGATGGAGATGGTAAATTAGAAGTAATCATGGTAGCTAATAATAAACTTATCATCTTAGATGGAAAAGGAAAGGAAATTCTACAAATATCATATGGGTCTTCTCGGCTTAACAAGAGTATAAATCCTCCTTTGGTGATAGATTTAAATAAGGATGGAAAAAATGAGGTAGTCTGGGCTGATTGTTCTAACAATTTCTATGCTTTCTCCATGGATAAAAAGATTATCCCAGGCTTTCCTATTTATACTCTCTCTACCATTGGCGACCATTTTCATACTACGCCGGTGGTTTTAGATTTAATTGGGGATAATGATTTAGAAGTGATCCTTACCAGTATGGATGGTTATGTATACCTGATGAAGTATGATAGAATAGGAAAAAGTTTAAAAATGTTAGATTCCGTGAGACTACCTCATTTAGATAATTTTAAAAAGAGTCCCTTGAATGTAAATCCATTAATCTATGACTTAGATGGAGATAATGACCACGAGTTATTAGTTAACTACCAAGAAGGAGTGGCTATTTGGAGTTTTCCTAAAAAAAGAGCTGCTAAGATATTTATAGAAGAAAGAAAGAGTACCTTTGAGAAAAGAAGATAAGGATAGAAAGATTATCTTTAAAAAGTAGTTATTAATAAAAACCGGACATTAGGAAATAATACCGAGCAATAAAAGATAAACTTATTTGTCCTCAAATTAATTTGCTCTATGTCAAATTTTCATTAATAAGTGCTTTAAAAAGTATGTCAAAAATTATTACCTTGATTACTGATTTTGGAATAAAAGATTGTTATGTAGGAGTAATGAAGGGAGTAATTAGCTCCATTATTTCTTCAGCCTCTATTATTGACCTCACCCATGAAGTTAAGGCAGGAGATATAGAAGAAGCAGCTTTTATTATTCAGGCTGCTTTTAAGTATTTTCCCAAAGGAACTATTCATGTAATAGTAGTTGACCCAGGAGTAGGTAGTAATCGAAGAGTAATTATTGTCGAGAGCAAAGATTATTATTTTATAGCTCCTGACAATGGAGTCTTAAATTATATCGTAGAACCATTAAAAGATATTAAGATCATCTCAGCTCTTAATAAGAAGTATTTTTTAAAGGATATTAGTCATACCTTTCAGGGAAGAGACATCTTTGCCCCTCTTGCTGCTTATTTGGCTTTAGGAATAGATATTAAAGAATTTGGAGAAGAGATAAAAGAAATAACAACCTTTCCTATTAAGAAGGTGACCAAAGAAGACTCTTTATTAATGGGTGAAGTAATTTATATTGATAAATTTGGCAACTTAGTGACTAACTTTACCCCTCTTAACTTATCTTTCTCAAAAGATATAATTATCAAGATTAAAGACTATAAGATTTTTAAGATCAATGATTTTTATGCTCAAAGCAAAGAAGGTGAATTATTGGCCATCTGGGGAAGTAGTGATCACTTAGAAATTTCTATAAACGGTGAAAGCGCTGAAGAGTTTTTAAGAGCAAAAAAAGGAGATTTAGTTACAGTTTCGCTTAATAGCGAAAAAACGTCAAAATTTTAGGAGGAAGAGATGGAAAACAACAAAGATGAAACTTGCCAAGAAACTAAAGAAGAAGAAAAACAAGAAATACCTTTTCAAAAAGCTCAATTTTTAGACCTGGTATTTATGTTATCGACAAGTGCTTTTCAACATTTGGGAGAAGTAGCAGACCCCGTGGAGAATAAAAAGAAGGTAGATTTACCATCAGCCAAATATACTATAGATTTAGTTAGTCTTCTCCAGGAAAAAACCAAGAGTAATTTAACAGATAGTGAATCTAAGATCTTAGATGACATCTTGTATAATCTGAGAATGAAGTACTTAGAAATGACCAATAAAAAAGTAAAGGAAGGTTGAAACTTTATGGCTATATTTGAACTTATTACCCCACCCCATATCATCTTTGGAAAAGGAAGCATTGAGAAGCTCGGATTAGAATGTGTCAAGTTTGGAAAGAAAGCTTTGTTGGTGACTGGAAGTTCGGCAATGAGAAAGTTAAAGATATTAGACCAAGTTACGGAAGACTTAGAAAGATCGGGCATTAAACCATTCTTATTTGATGAGATAAAGGGAGAACCTGACTTAGAGATAGTTGAAGAAGGTAGAAATTTAGCGAAAAGGCATGAGGTTGAGATGGTGATTGGATTAGGAGGAGGCAGTGCCTTAGATGCAGCTAAGGCTATCGCCGGCTTGTTTCATGAAGAAGGAAAGTGCGAAGAATACCAAAAGGAGAGAAAAATTAAAAAAAGAGGAATTCCTTTTATTGCTATTCCTACCACTTCTGGAACAGGGACTGAAGCCACTTACAATGCCGTAATCTTAAATAAGAAAGAAAGAGTCAAGAAAAGCCTTCGAGATTTTTCTCTGATGGCTAAATTAGCAATTGTTGATCCTTTATTAAGTAGGAGTGTTCCTCAAAAAGTTAAAACTTACACCGGAATAGATGCCTTAGTTCACGCGATAGAAGGATATATCTCTAAAGAAGCCAACTCTTTCACTGATCCTTTAGCTCTTTCAGCTATAAGCCTAATTCAGGCTAATATTAGAGAGATGGTTTATAGTGAAAATAATCTTTTTGCTTATGAACAAATGTCATTAGGTGCTTTAAAAGCTGGAATGGTAATTGCTAATGCTAAATTAGGAGCTATCCATGGCATTGCTGCTTCCTTAGGAGCATTTTTAGAAATTCCCCATGGCTTAGCTTGCGCAGTCCTGTTACCAAAAATTTTGAAATTCAATCAAGATGTTTGTAATTTGAAATTTTACCATTTACTCCAAGCTTTAGGAGAGCAGACTAAAGACCTATCGCTTACAGAAGCTTTTACAAATTGTTTTACTTTTATAGAGAAACTATTATTAGATTTAAAGATCCCTTTCTATTTAGAGAGATCTCATGTTACTCAAGATGATATCTTGTCCATAGCCAATAATTGTTCTGCTTCCATAAACTTTAATCCTAAAGAATTAAAGAGAGAAGATATTATCAATATTATTAATAGTGTCTTAGTTAAATCTTAATTGTTCAGCCAAAAGCTCTCGGCAATCAGCTAAAACTAATAAAATCAGGTAATAGCGTCACTGATGGTTAGAAACTAAATTGAAATTCATAGAAAATAGATAGAAGCAAAAAAACGAACAATCACAAAGGTTTGTCCTTATCTATCCCTGTCTATTTAATCTTATTTAAATTGATAAAATATTTTAAAAAAGCCGAGGAAAGACTCTCCTTGGCTCTTTATTTATAACCATGACCACAAAACTTAAGATAATTAAATCCGTAGGCATAGTAAGCATAATCACCTTCTTTAGTAGAATCTTAGGATTTTTACGAGATATGGTCATTGCCAGTAAATTTGGAGCAGGGCTAATTACTGACGCCTTCTTTATTGCCTTTATGATCCCTAATTTATTTCGCCAGCTTTTTGGAGAAGGCGCCCTTAGTGCTGCTTTTATTCCTGTCTTCTCAGACTACCTCGTCAACAAGGAAAAGAAAGACGCTTGGCAATTAGCTAATCTAGTCATTAATTTATTACTCTTAATCTCTATCGTCATCACTATTTTAGGGATTATCTTTGCTCCTTATGTAGTTTGTTTGATTGCCCCTGGCTTTAGTAAAAATGTAGATTTAGCTATCTTGTTAACCCAAGTGATGTTTCCTTTTATGATCCTTATTTGCACCGCCGCACTATTGATGGGTATTTTAAATGCTTGCCAGCATTTTAGTATTTCTGCTTTAGCTCCTGTTTTGTTAAATATTAGTATGATTTGCTCCGTTTATTTTATCTCTCCATTCTTTAAAGAACCTATCTTAGGCTTAGCCTTAGGGGTTTTATTAGGTGGATTTCTCCAGGTAGCTGTTCAAATTATCCCCCTCTTAAGAAAAGGATATACTTATAAGTTTAACTTAAGCTTAAATCATCCGGGAATAAAAAAGATTGGTAATTTAATGATTCCTGCAGTAATGGGCTTAGCTATTACCCAAGTAAATTTAGTGATAAGTCGTAGTCTGGCTTCTTTTTTAGGTACGGGAAGTATTTCTGCTCTTTACTATGCTAATAATTTAATCTGGTTACCTATTGCCTTATTTGGAGTCTCCCTGGGAACAGTATCGTTTGCTATGATGTCTAGTCAAGTAGCTAAAGAAGACTTTTCTTCTTTAAGAGAAACATTAATCTTAAGCTTAAGAATGCTCATTATGACCACCATTCCAGCTAGCATAGGTTTAATTGTTTTAGGCGAACCAATTATTACCTTGCTCTTCCAAAGAAATGAATTTACTTTAAATGATACCATAGCTACTAACATCGCCTTGTTTTACTACGCTTTAGGGATATTTGCTTTTGCAAGTTTAAGAGTGATAACTCCCGTCTTTTATGCTTTTAAAGATACAAAAACTCCTTTAAAAACTGGAGCAGTGGCTGTTATTTGTAATTTGGGATTAAGCATCTTGCTTTTGCCATCTCTAAAACATGGAGGATTAGCTTTAGCGACTACTCTTTCCGCCTCTTTAAACTTTGTCATTTTAATGGTCTTTTTAAAAAAGAAGGTTGGTTCTTTAAAAGATGGTCATCTTCTTACCTTGTCAGTAAGGACATTGGTGGCTTCTTTAATCATGGGTATTACTTGTTTTATTATTATTAATAATGTAAAATATTCTCTATGGTGGCAAGTACTCGTATCTATCTTCTCAGGAATCCTTGTCTTGTCAATATGTTATAAATTATTTAAGATTAAGGAGATGGATAGCTTAATCAAAAAACTTGCCACCTATGTAAAGAGCTTAAAAAAATGATCAGGGTGTTAAATGGCTTTGGATCTTGAAAAACTTTCTTTTCCAGATGAGCCTGGTGTTTATTTAATGAAGGATAAGAAAGAAAAGATTATCTATATTGGTAAAGCTAATTCTTTGTCTAAGAGAATAAAATCTCATTTTCAGAACAAAGAGGACTTTATTAAGAAAGAATATTTAATTCCTTTAGTTGATAAGATTGAATATATAATCACCAGAGATAAGATTGAATCTTTAATCTTAGAAGCTAATTTAATTAAAAAACATCAGCCTCGATTTAATATTAAATTAAAGGACGATAAGAGCTATCCGTATATTAAGATTGACCTAAATAAAGCTTACCCCCGGATGGTAGTAACTAGAAAAAGATTAGATGATCAAGCAGAATATTTTGGTCCTTATCCTTATGTGAAAGGCTTGAGAAAAACTCTCCAAATTATTAAAGAATTATTTCCCCTAAGATTATGCCATAAGATAAATCAAGTAAAAAAGAAACCTTGTTTAAACTATGATATTAAGTTTTGTTTAGCTCCTTGTGCCGATTTAATAAGCCAAGATAATTATTATCAAATAGCTCATCAGGCTTGTGAATTCTTAAGAGGTGAAAAAAGCGAACTTTTAGACAAGCTAAAAATCCAGATGAAAAATTTTTCTAAAGAGCTGAAGTTTGAGGAAGCAGCTAAATTAAGGGATAAGATTACCTTGATTGAAGGGATATTAAAACATCAAGAAACGGTAATTTCCAAAGAAGATATCGATGTCATAGCTTTATCTTTCAGCCGTACCTTAGCTATTGTTGTGATCTTACTCATAAGGGGTAAAAGAATTTCAGATCAAAGAACCTTCTTATTGGACAATGTTAAGTATCTAAGAATAAGCGAATCACAACTTCTTGCTAATTTTCTTAAGCAGTATTACTTAAATAAAGACTTTATTCCTTCTGAGATCATCCTTCCTTACAAGGTAGAGGATCAAGAAATACTTGAAGCTTGGTTAAAAGATATAGCTAAAAGAAAGGTAAAAATAGCTACTCCTAATCATGAAAAGAAGAGACTTTTAGACTTAGCTTTACTTAATGCTGATGCTATTTTAGCTCAAAAAGAGACGGGTAGTGTCTTAATGCAACTTAAGGATCTTCTCAAGTTAGAAAAACTACCTATCTATATCGAAGGATTTGATATCTCTAATCTGAGCAGAGAAAATGCCGTCGGTTCTTGTGTCGTATTTAAGGAAGGAAGGCCTGTCAAAAAAGAATATCGGAAGTTCAAGATAAAGACAATCAAAACTCAAGATGATTTTGCAATGTTAGGAGAAATAGTAGAAAGAAGGTGTCAGAGATTATTAAAAGAAAATAAAGATTTACCTAATTTAATGGTTGTCGATGGTGGTAAAGGCCAGCAAAATTTTGTTAAAAAAGCCTTAGAAGGAATAGGAATTACAGAGATTGAAGTAGCGGCCATCGCTAAAGAGCGGCCAAGATTAAAAAAAGAAGATCGTATCTTTCTTCCCCACGAAAGAGAAGATGTAACTCTTCCTAAAAATTCACCAGCCTTAAGATTAATTCAAAATATCCGTAACGAAGCTCACCGATTTGCGATAAGTTATCATAAAAAATTACGAAGTAAGGAGATGGTTAAAAATGACCAAGTTATTACTCATTAGACATGCGGAGTCCCTCTGGAATGCGGAAAATATAGTCCAGGGCCAGATGAATTCTCCCTTAACTCCTTTAGGCATAAAACAAGCAGAATTATTAGCTGATTATCTGCAAAATATGGAGATAAGTAAGATTTATTCAAGTGATTTAGGTAGAGCCATAGATACAGCTAAGACAATTTCTAAGAATTTAAATTTACCGACTGAAGAAGTAGCAGAACTAAGAGAAATTAAGTTAGGGGAATGGGAAGGTAAAAAAGCAGACGAGATTATAAGTAAGGATCAAGATTTGTATTATCATTGGTTTCGTTATCCTAGCCAAACCATAATTCCTCAAGCAGAAAGCATTAGTAAGTTTAGTGAAAGGATTATTCCTGCTTTTTACCAAATTATCAATAAACATAAGGATGAAATAATAGCGATAGTCTCCCACGGAGGAGCAATTATTACCTTTTTAGCTCATTTGTTAAAAGTAGAGTTAGACTATATTTACTGGATGATAGAGATAAGCAACGCGAGTGTAAGTGTATTTGAATTTTACGAAGATAACTACTTTCGGCTGATAAATTTAAATAATACCGATTTTTTAAAGAATAATATTAGAGGTGAATAATGAAGTTTCCAAGGTCAAGTGGTATTTTGCTTCATCCTACTTCTTTGCCTAACCAATTTGGCATTGGAGATTTAGGAAGAGAAGCCTATAAATTTATAGATTTTTTAGTAGAAACTGGCCAGAAATTGTGGCAAATACTTCCTTTATCTCCAACTAGTTACGGTAATTCTCCTTACACTTCTTTTTCTGCTTTTGCTGGTAATCATTTATTGATTAGTCCAGAAGAGTTACTCAACCAAGGGCTACTTTTTTCTTCTGATTTATCAAACCTTCCTCTTTTTCCAGAAGATGAAGTTGACTATGAAAAAGTAATTGAGTTTAAGAACTCTCTCTTTCAAAGATCTTTTGAGCATTTTAAAAAAAATACTTCTTGGGAGAAAAGAGAAGCCTTGGAAACATTTTGCCAACAAAATTCCTCTTGGCTTCCTGATTATGCCTTATTTATGGCTTTAAAGGATGATTATCAAGGAACTAGTTGGAATAAATGGGATAAGAAGATAACCAAAAGATCTCTTGAGGCTATAAAAGAAGCTTCTGAAAAATTAATAGACTCTATCTTATTCCATAAATATTTACAATGGCAATTTTTTAGACAATGGTCATTTTTAAAGGAGTATGCTAATAACAGAAATATTAAGATTATTGGTGACTTGCCTATCTTTTTAGATCATAACAGTGCTGATGTCTGGACACATCCAGAGATGTTCTTTCTCGACAAAAAAGGTAATCCTTTAGTAGTAGCCGGGGTTCCTCCTGATTATTTTAGTAACACCGGACAACGATGGGGGAACCCTCTTTATCGATGGAAAACAGCGGCTCAAAGAAAATATGATTGGTGGATAGCTCGATTTAAAGCGATGTTACAAGTAGTCGATATTGTTAGAATAGACCATTTTCGAGGCTTTGAGGCTTATTGGGAGATTAAAGCTACGGAGGAGACAGCCATTAATGGAAGATGGGTTAAAGGGCCAAGAGCTAAGTTATTTAAGGCTTTAGAAAAAGCCTTAGGCAAACTTCCTATTATTGCTGAGGATTTAGGTGTCATTACTGAAGAAGTGAAGAGATTAAGAGACCAATTTGAATTTCCAGGAATGAAGATTTTTCAATTTGCTTTTGGTTCAGGTGCTGACAATCTATACTTACCTCATAATTTTTCTACTAAAGACTGCGTAGTCTATACTGGAACTCACGATAATGATACCATCATAGGTTGGCTTACTAAGACCGCTACCTTGAACGAACGAAATCATGCTTTAAGATACCTCGGGAGAGAAAGTGAGACTCAAATTCACTGGGATTTTATCCAATTAGCTTTAAGTTCCATCGCCAATATGGCTATTATCCCCTTACAGGATGTTCTTGGCTTAGGAAACCAGGCCAGAATGAATCTTCCGGGAAAGGCTTTAGGAAATTGGAAATGGCGATACACTTCCCAGATGTTAAATAATGGATCTAGAGAAAGATTAAAAGAATTGACTGAAAGATACGGTCGATAAATATGGAAGAATTTGAAGTAAGGATACTTGAGATTGATATAGAGAAAGATTAAGAGAGTTGACTGAAATGTACGGTTGATAAATATGGAAGAATTTGAAGTAAGGATACTTGAGATTGATATAGAGAAAGATTAAGAGAGTTGACTGAAATGTACGGTTGATAAATATGGAAGAATTTGAAGTAAAGATACTTGAGATTGATAAAAAAGAGATTGAAGAAAGGTTAATTTCTTTAGGGGCAGAAAGAGTCTTTGAGGGAGAAATTCATGCTTTCTTCTTTGATTTTAAAGATAGCTCTATCAAGAAGGCTAAAGACTTAGTTAGATTAAGAAGAGTAGGCCAGCGATCATTTCTGGCTTTTAAAAAATTTGTAGAATCTGAAGAAGTAAAAGTTCGTCAAGAATTAGAAGTAGAGGTTTCTGACTTAGAAACCACCAAGTTAATCTTAGAATCGTTAGGTCTTGTGTCTTGGTTATTCACCAGAAAAAGACGTCTTAGTTATAAATTAAACCATGTTCATTTTGAGTTTGATAAATATCTTGACCATTATGAATTTGTTCCGCTGTTTTTAGAAGTAGAGGCTCAAAACTTAGAAGAGATCTATAAATATGTGGAGTTACTTGGGTTTAAAAAAGAAGACTGCCAGCCTTGGACTATCTTAGAATTAGCTAATTATTATTCATAAACGTTCAGTGGCTGAAGGCTGATATCTGAACGTTTACTATTATTCTAATAAAAAAAAGAGAGGAATAATACTATGTTAAGATTAGAAAGAGGCCAAAAATTATTTATCTTTATTCAGATCGTTATCGATGCCATATTAATTTTAGCTTCCTTTTATCTTACCTGCTATCTTAGAATAGCTTTAAATCCTTTCTTTATAGAAAAATTTAAAGATTTAGTTGTTGCTTTAAGATTTATTCCTCCTTTATATCTAATCATTTTTTTATATCTAATCATCTTTAATAAATTTGGCATTTACGACCTCTCTAAAAAAAGAACCTTTTTGGATAATTTGCTCTTATTGATGAAAAGCACATTTTATGGGACTTTTATCTTGATAACTATTGCTTTTCTCTTTAAAGCTGAAAACTATTCTCGCTCCTTAATCTTTCTCTCTTTTTTTAATGTCTCCTTACTTGTCTATTTTGGCCATTTTTTAAGTAGAAAGATTTTAGCTTGGTTAAAAGCACAAAAGGTTGGCTTAGAAAAAGTAGCTCTTGTTGGCATAAACGAAGAAGTAAGAAAAATGGCTGAAGGCATAGAAGAAGACCCAAAATTAGGGTTGTATTTTATAGGATACTTAGTAAGCAAAGCTACCTCTAATCAAGTATCTCCTTCTATCATAAAAGACCATAAGATTATCGGAGAAGTAACTAATTGTAAAGAAATTATCAATAAACATGGAATAAACCGGATTATTATTTGGGACTCTACTCTGAGCCGAGAAGAACTCTTCTCTTTGGCTGCTACTTGTGAAAGAATGGATGTTTATTTAAATATGGTTCCAGATTCCTTAAGCTTATTTTCTCGAAAGATTAGTCTTACTCAGATAAATGGGTATCCTTTAATTGCTTTACGGAAGATGGAGCTTGACCACTGGGATGCGATGGTGAAAAGAATCTTCGACCTTACTGGAGCTGCGATAGGTATAATTATCTTACTTCCCGTAATCTTATTAATTTCTATCTTAATTAAGCTTAATTCCAGAGGCCCTGTTTTTTATACTCAAAAGCGTCTGGGAAAAGGAGAACGTTATTTTCAGTTTTATAAATTTCGCTCGATGGTCAAAGGTGCTAATAAAATAGTTTCAGAGGAAAAACGAAGAGAACATGCTGATGGCTATCTCTTTAAACTTAAAGATGATCCTCGAATTACTAAAGTGGGGAAATTTCTTAGAAAATACAGCTTAGACGAATTACCCCAACTTTTTAATGTCTTAAAAGGAGAGATGAGTTTAGCAGGACCTCGTCCCTTACCGGTAATTGATGTAAAAACCTTAGGAGATGATGAGCATTATAATTTTTGGGCTAATCAAAGAACAAATGTTCTTCCAGGAATTACCGGACTTTGGCAAGTAAGCGGACGAAGTAATCTTCCCTTTGAGGAAATGGTAAAACTTGATCTTTATTATATAGAAGAATGGTCTATTTGGTTAGATATTAAGATTTTATTAAAGACAATTCCGGTAGTCTTGTTAAGCAAAGGAGCTTATTAGTTAAGGACGGCCATATTTTTTATTGTTGGTGGCTTAAAGATAAAGAATGAATTGAATTTGGCGGAAAAATTGTGTATACTGTGTATAATGTAATGGTAGAAACTAGCTTCAAACTTAGCTCTTTGTATCCTTGGATCAATTCTGTCAGATCTAATTAGTTGTTCAAAATAGAGTAATTTTCTATACCATCTTGTTTTTAAGATAGGAGGAGTGTTTACATGGAAGGTAGAATTATCTTTGTTTTTGGGGGGATTAGGAGTGGAAAGAGTGATTTTGTGGTAAATTTTGCCTTAAGGGTAAAGAAAAGTGTCACCTTTATTGCCACCGCAGAACCTATTGATGAAGAGATGAAAGAGAAAATAAAACTTCATCAACAAAGTCGGCCTAAAAAATGGATTACTATTGAGGAATCTAACGATATTGGATCAGCTTTAGATAAAGTAGAGAGCGAAGTAATCATTATAGAATGTTTAGCTACTTATATCTCAAATTTTATGATCAAAGAAAAAGATCCCCTATGGGAAATGAAGCATCTCTTAAATAAAATTTCTAAATCAAATAAGCGAATATTTATCATTAGCAATGACGTGGGTAATTGTCTTATTCCTGATAATAAATTAGGACGAGACTTTATCAATATTATGGGTAAAATTAATCAAGAAATAGTTAAATTAGCTCATGAAGTTTATTATCTTCGGGCTGGAATTTCAGATAGATTAAAATAGATCTAAACACTAGAGGGTTTAAAGACTTTGGATAGATAAAGACGATGGAAGCTATGAAAATAGATTTTTTTCAAGAAGAAGTAGAAGAACTTAAAAAGAAAGGATTACATAGAAACCTCCTGGTGATTGAAAGTGCTCAAAGACCAAGAGTTAAAGTAGAAGGAAGAAACTTTCTCTTGTTTTCTTCTAATAATTACTTAGGTTTAGCTAATCATCCCCAACTAAAAAAAGATACCAAAAAGGCAATAGATAAGTATGGAGTTGGAGCAGGAGCATCTCGATTGATTTCTGGAAATATGATCTTACACCAGAAGCTTGAAAAAAAGATTGCCGAATTTAAGGAGTGTGAAGAAGCGATAATATTTACTTCCGGTTATACAGCTAATATAGGGGTAATACCAGCTTTAGTAAGGAGCGGTGATCTGGTTATTATCGATAAATTATGCCATGCTAGTATTATTGATGGTTGTCGACTTTCTAAGGCAAAACTACAAGTATATCCTCATCGAGATGTAGAGGCATTAGAAAAAATCCTGAAGAGATCTGATAAGAAGGCTATTAAAAGATTAATTATTACCGAGGGTATCTTTAGCCTGGATGGAGATATCTCCCCTTTGCCTGAAATACTAACCTTAGCTAAGAAGTATGAAGCTTTAATATTATTAGATGATGCTCATGCTACTGGTGTTTTAGGAAAAGAAGGTAGAGGAACATGTGAATACTTTAACTTAAAAGATAATTGTATTATTCAGATGGGTACCTTTAGTAAAGCTTTAGGAAGTTTAGGGGGATTTGTAGGAGCAAATAAAAGTCTCATTGATTATTTAAGAAATAAAGCCAGAAGTTTTATTTACTCTACCGCCTTACCTCCTTCTGTCATAGCTACTTCTTTGTCTGCCCTAGAGATAGTAAAAAGCAATCCAAGACCAAGGGAGAGATTGTGGAAAAATGTAAACTATTTAAAAAAGAAACTTAAGGAATTAGGATTTAACTTGTTAAATACTACTTCTCAGATAATTCCTTTAATAGTTGGAGATAACGAAAAAACATTAAGAGTTTCTGAATCTTTATATCAAGAAGGGATACTTATTCCAGCTATTCGGACGCCTACTGTCCCCAAAGGAACAGAAAGGTTAAGAATTACCTTGATGGCTACCCATCAAAAGAGAGATTTGGATTATTTGATTTCAGTTTTCTTAGAGTTAGGTGAAAAATGTCTCCTCAGTCCATAATGATTCAAGGAACAAGTTCCCATGTAGGAAAAAGCCTTGTTGTAACAGGGCTTTGTAGAATATTCAAACAAGATGGCCTAAAGGTAGCACCTTTTAAGAGTCAAAATATGTCTAATAATTCTTTTGTCACAGAAAAGGGTGAAGAAATTTCGAGGGCACAGGTAGCCCAGGCCGAAGCAGCTAAGATTAAGCCTCTCATCGAGATAAATCCAATATTGCTAAAACCTACTTCCGATCAAAGAGTGCAAGTAGTAGTCAAAGGTAAGGTAATCTCTAATATGGATGCCTTAACCTATGATAAACACAAAAGAAAGCTCTTTAAGGTAGTAGAAGAGTGTTATCAAACTCTTGGTGGTTTATTTGAAGTAATTGTCATTGAAGGTGCTGGAAGTCCAGCCGAAATAAATTTAAAAAATAAAGATATTGCCAATATGAAGATTGCTCACATGGCTAATTCACCCGTGATTTTAGTAGCTGACATCGACAAAGGAGGAGTTTTTGCTAGCCTTGTTGGTACTTTAAGTCTCTTGCCACCTAAAGAACGAAGGAGAGTGGCTGGAATTATTATTAATAAATTTAGGGGCAACTTAGAAATTTTAAGACCTGGCCTAGATTTTATAGAAAAAAAGACCAAGATTCCTGTTTTAGGGGTCATACCTTACTTAGAAGATATTTATGTCTCTAAAGAAGATTCTGTGGATCTAGAGCAAAAAAAGGGGTTAAATAAAAAGGGGCAAATAGAGATAAAGGTGATTAAACTTCCTCGGATTTCAAATTTTACGGACTTTGAACCATTAGAAAAGGAAGAAGTAAGCCTACAATATGTATCTAAGGTTAATGAGGTAGGAAAGCCAGATTTATTAATCATTCCAGGCAGTAAGAATACCATTAACGACCTAACTTACTTATATAATTCTAAGTTAGCTGAAAAGATTAAAGAAGTAGTTAAGAGTCAAGGTATTATCTTAGGCATTTGTGGTGGTTACCAGATGCTGGGAAGAAAAATTGTAGATAAATACGGCGTGGAATCAGATAGTAAAGAGATTGATGGTTTAAATTTATTAAATATTCATACTTCTTTAAATAAAGAAAAAAGGACATCTCGAGTTAAAGCAAGATTGGCTGGTCTAAAGGAGTTTATAGATTTTGATGAGGTTATAGATGGTTATGAGATCCATTGTGGAGAGACAAAAGTAATTAAGGAAAATTTTGCTTTCGAGGTAATAAGTCAGGCTGGAAAAAGAAAACCTTTCTACAAGGAAGGAAGTGTAAGTAAAGAAGGAAGGGTAATTGGCACTCATCTTCACGGAATATTTGAAGATAATGAATTTAGGAATAAATTCATCAACTACTTAGAGAGAAAAAAAGGTATAAAAAAAGGAGAGATTCTTTATCTTAATCGAGATGCAGAATATGATAAATTAGCGGAAATACTTCGAAAAAATTTAAATTTACCTAAGATTTATGAAATCTTAAGAAGTGGTGTTTAAAGATGGAATTTATAATTATCTTATCCCTGGCCGTGATCTTAGACCTTTTACTTGGTGATCCAAGATGGTTGCCAATGGTGGTAGTTTACATTGGCAAAGCCATTACTAAATTAGAACCATATCTTCGTAAAAAGGTTGAAGATGAAAGATGGGCCGGACTTTTACTGGTAATCTCGATCGTTAGTGGTACTTATTTAATAATCTTTATTCTTCTCCAAGTAACTATCCAAATCCAGCCCTATCTATATTTTTTAATAAGTATCTATCTTTTATTTAATGCCATCTCTATAAAAGGCATGGCTTTGGAAGCCAAAAAGATAGTTATATCTTTAGAAAGGATTAAAGAGAGCTACCATAAAGAGTTTTGGATTAAGAATGCTCGTCAAAGATTAGCCAAGATTGTAGGAAGAGATACTCGCTATTTAAGTGAAGAAGAGATAATGCGGGCTACGATAGAATCTGTAGCAGAAAGTATCACCGATGGAGTAATCTCTCCCTTGTTCTACATGTTTTTAGGAGGATTGCCTCTCTGTTGGGCTTATAAGGCGATAAATACTTTAGATTCTATGGTCGGGTATAAAAATGAAAGATATAAAAATTTTGGTTATTTTTCAGCCAAGTTCGATGATGTAGCTAATTATATTCCCGCTAGACTTACCGCTTTACTTTTTATCTTAGCTGCATTTTTCTTGAAAAAAGATTACCTAAGAACCATAAAGACGATCTTAAGGGATGGCAGAAAGCATCCTAGCCCCAATAGCGGCTTAGTGGAAGCAGGAATGGCTGGGGCGCTGGGAATAAAATTAGGAGGAAAAAATTACTATCAAGGGAAATTACAATTTAGACCTTATTTAGGAGAAGGGAATTCAAGAGAAGGGAGTTTAAGAGAAGAGATAAAAAAGATAGAGACAAAACATGTTAAGGAATCCATCAAGTTTTTATATTTAGTCTCATTTTTAATGGTGATCATATCTTTAACTTTAAAGGTAATGATATAAAGAAAGGTAATGATATAAAGTTAAGAGAAATGATAGAATACTAAGCGGCAAGAAAATAAAGATGAAAAAATAAAGATGAAATTATTAGAAGAGACCTTAAAAAAAATAACCACGGTGGAAGAGAGTTACCAAGAAGCTTTTCATCGTTGGGATAATTTAGCTATTCCTAAGGGAAGTTTAGGAAGATTAGAAGAATTTGCTAAAAAAATAGTCTCTATTACTAAAAATCAAAGACCTTTGCTTAAAAATAAGGTTATTTTTACCATGGCTAGCGATCATGGTGTAGCTAACTTAAAAGTCAGTGCTTTTCCTAAGGAAGTTACTCTCCAGATGCTCTATAATTTTTCCAAAGGAGGAGCAGCTATTAATATCTTAGCTTCTCAGGTAGGAGCTCGTATTGTGGTGGTTGATATGGGAGTAGAAGCAGAAGTAGATTCAAAGTTTAACATCTGTAATAAAAAAGTTAATTATGGCACCAAAGATTTTACTCAAGGAAGAGCTATGAGCAGAAAAGAAGCTATTTTAGCTTTAGAGAGAGGAATTGAAGTATTTGAAGAAGAGTATCAGAAAGGAATAGATATTATTGGGACTGGAGATATGGGTATTGGCAATACTACTTCTTCTAGTGCGATTACGGCTGTGATTACCAAAAAATCAGTCAGAGAGGTAACTGGAAGAGGGACAGGCATAGATGATCTTACCTTAGAAAAAAAGATAGCGGTTATTGAAAAAGGAATTATGTTAAATCTACCTGATCCTGAAGATGGAATTGATCTTCTTTCTAAGGTAGGTGGTTATGAGATTGGTGGCATAGCTGGAGTTATTTTAGCAGCTTGTGCTCGTAGAATACCGGTAGTTATTGATGGCTTTGTCTCTACGGCCGGAGCTTTAATTGCTATTTTACTAAAAGATGAAGTCAGGGGATACTTATTGGCCGCTCATAGTTCCGTAGAGAGGGGACATAAAATAGCTTTAGAAAAACTAAGACTTACACCCATTATTGACTTAAACTTACGTTTAGGAGAAGGAACAGGAGCAGCTTTAGTTATTGGGATTATTGAAGCAAGTTGTAGATTGTTAAACGAAGTTTTAACCTTCAGTGAAGCTGGAGTAAATAAGAGTAATTTATGAAGCGTTTTATTATTGCTTTACAATTTTTAACGCGGCTAAAGATTCCTTATTTAAGATTAAGTAGTGATAGTGTTGCTATTGCTCAATCGACAAGATACTTTACAGTAGTCGGCTTATTTTTAGGATTGTTAATCTCGGTGGTTTATTGTATTAGTCAGTTATACTTTCCTAAGATAATTGCTTCTCTAATTACAGTCTTTACCTTAATTTATACTTGCCGAGCTTTACATTTGGATGGTTTTGCGGATACTATTGATGGATTATATGGAGGAAGTTCGTTAGAAGATAAGTTAGAAATTATGAGGGATAGCCATATTGGCACGATGGGCGTGGTAGGCTTAATCTTGTTATTATTGGGAAAGATTCTTTTTATAGCTAATATAAGCACCAATTTAGTTTATACTATTCTATTCTTAATGCCAGCGGTAGGAAGAGGAAGTATTGTCTTTCTCTCTTATTTTTCAAACTACGCTCGGGAAGGTTTTGGAATAGGAAGGGCTTTTACTGAATGCGTAGAATTAAGGGAGTTATTAATTTCTCAGTTAATATTATTGATGGCTTTAGTCTTTACTCTTAAATATCAAGGGTTATTATTTTTTATCTTAATCTCATTGTCTTCACTTTTTTATCTTATTTATCTTAAAAAGGAAATTGGTGGGCAGACTGGAGATACCTTAGGAGCTTTATGTGAAATTAATGAGCTGTTGTTTTTAGGGCTGGCCTATCTAATGTCTTAATGTTTACTATTATTGCCAAGATAGCCAAAAGAAAAATCAAAAAGCGGGATGATAAATAACCTCCCGCTTTTTTTTATTACCTAATCTAGATCTATTCTTACTTATGATAGTTTAATATTCGTCTTCTGCCATCCCTCTTTTTTCTTTCTTCTTCTTTTCTGGAGCTTCTGTAACTAAACACTCTGTGGTAAGCATCAAAGCAACAATAGAAGCAGCGTTTTGAAGGGCAGTCCTGGTTACTTTAGCTGGATCGATAATTCCTTCTTCTATCATATCACAATATTTATTATTAGCGGCATTTAATCCATAATTATATTGATTCTTTTCTCTTATTTTTTCAATAATCACCGAGCCGTCCACTCCTGCATTTTCCATGATCGTTCGAATTGGATCCTCTAAAGATTTTCTAATAATGGCTACTCCTACCGCTTCATCACCACTTAACCTTAATTCATCTAAAGCCTTCTGGGCATTTAAAAGAGCAACTCCTCCTCCCGGAACAATTCCTTCTTCTACCGCAGCTTTAGTAGCATGAAGAGCATCTTCTACTCGTGCTTTCTTCTCTTTCATCTCTGTTTCAGTAGCTGCTCCTATACTAATTACGGCTACTCCTCCAGATAACTTAGCTAATCTCTCTTGGAGTTTCTCCTTATCGTAATCTGAAGTGGATTTTTCAATAGTGGTCCTGATTTGAGCAATTCTACCCTTAATCTTATCTTTTGCTCCACTTCCTTCTATGAGGGTGGTGTTTTCTTTATCAATTTTGACACTCTTTACTCTTCCTAAATCGCTTAGTTTAACATTTTCTAATTTTAACCCGAGCTCTTCAGCTATAACCTTGCCTCCGGTGAGGATAGCAATATCTTCCAGCATTGCTTTTCTGCGATCACCAAAACCTGGAGCTTTTACAGCTACGCATCTTAAAGTGCCTCTCATCTTGTTTACTACTAAAGTAGCTAAAGCTTCACCTTCTATTTCTTCAGCTATAATCACAAAAGATTTTCCTGCTTGAGCAATCTTTTCTAAGATAGGAAGCAAGTCTTTCATTGCGCTAATCTTCTTTTCGTAAATCAAGAGATAAGGATCTTCTAACTCAACTATCATTTTTTCTGCATCAGTTACAAAATAAGGTGAAATATAGCCACGATCAAATTGCATCCCTTCCACTAATTTAAGTTCAGTAGTAGTAGACTTAGCTTCCTCTATGGTAATAACTCCGTCTTTTCCAACTTTTTCCATAGCCTCAGCTATTAAATTACCTACAGATTCGTCCATATGCGCACTTATCGTTCCTACTTGAGCCATCTCTTCTTTTTTACTTATTTCTTTGGCATGTTTTTTAATATCTTCTGCTACTACTTTAACTGCTTTTTCAATACCTCGTTTCAAAGTCATAGGATTTGCTCCGGCGGCAATATTCTTTATTCCTTCTCTGTAAATAGCTTGAGCCAATAAAGTAGCTGTTGTAGTGCCATCGCCAGCTACACTTGAAGTCTTCTCGGCAACTTCTTTTACTAATTGAGCACCCATGTTTTCATAAGGATCTTTTAATTCAATTTCTTTAGCTACTGTTACTCCATCGCAAGTAATGGTAGGAGCTCCAAATTTTTTGTCTAAAACAGCATTCCTTCCCTTAGGTCCCAAAGTAGTCTTTACTGCTTCAGCAAGTATATTTATGCCTTTACTAAGGGCATTCCTTGCTTCTTCTTGAAATAGTAATTGTTTAGCCATCTAATTTCCTCCCGTAGATATTTTTTTATTAATTTTATCTATTTCTATTTCGATCTTTTTTAAAGATTATTACTCAATAATTCCTAGGATACTATCTTGATCTGTGATTAAGTATTCCTCGTCATCTATCTTTATTTCGCTGCCCGAATACTTACTAAGTAAGACTCGATCGTTAACTTTTACTTCCATAGGAATTAAATTGTTCTTCTTGTCTAATCTCCCTCTTCCTACGGCAATCACTATTCCTTCTTGAGGTCTTTCTTTAGCTGTATCGGGTATAATAAGACCACTTTTAAGTTTTTCTTCTGTTTCTACTCTTTTTATGACTATTTTATCCCTCAACGGTTTAATCTTCAACTTAATTTCCTCCTTTATTAATTCTACAAATCTTAAATTATTTTTATTATTTTTATTATAATTAATTTTAAAATCTTTGCAACAAAAAAATTTATGTAAACTTAATTTTTTACTCCATCTTTACTTTAAATAGCTTCCTTTGGTGGTAAGAAACTATCCAAAGATTTTTTCCATCAAAAGTAATTCCAATAGGGTCATTAAAATCCAGGATCATCTTTTTAACTATTTGGCCATCTTTTGGATCAATTTGGCAGATCATCGACTGATTCCAGATGGTAGACCAGAGATATTTTCCGTCCCAGGCCAAAGAATTATGGCAACCGGGGGCTTCTTCTAAAAAAAAGCTAATTACTTTACCATCTTGAGGACTTAACTTATAAAAACAAGCATTACTACTTGAATACCACAAATAATTCCCATCAAAAGCCATTCCATAATGATGGTAACCAGCATCTGGAACATAAAACATATCTACTACCTGTTTACTCTTTGGATCTACTTTAAATATCTTGTCCATAAAACAATCTGCGCACCATAGATACTTTCCATCCCAAGTAAGACCGGTGCCCTCTAAAATATTAATCCAAAAATTAGAGATTACGTTTCCATCTTTTGGATCTATTTGGTAAAGATAAGATTTTGAGATCCCCCAAAGATATTGACCGTCCCAAGTAATGTCATTAAGACAAAAAGGAAGACTTATCTCTTCTTCAATAACTATTTTTTGCTCCTCTTTATCCTGGCTGACTAAATTACTCTTCTCTTTTATCTCTTCTCTATTTTCCGTTGGTTCTTTTTCTACGAGAAGTTTTTCTTTATGACTTTTTTCTTCCTCTTTTTCTTCTGACCATACTTTTGTTTCTTCTTCTAATTCTTCTATCTTTTCTCCTTTATTTTCTTCAGGCAAAGAAGACTTAATATAGATTATTCCCACATCTTTTTCTAAGCAATCAACTTCAATCTTGCTTTCTGCTAAGATTTTCTCCTTTTCTTTTACTTTTAAAATGTACTCACCATAAGGAATATTTAAAAAAGCAAAACATCCACCTTTATCTGTCTTTTGAGGAGAAAATATAAAGCTTTTATCTTCCTTCTCTAATAACAATAAAACTTCACTCTTGGGTATATGATTTTCATCTAAAACTACTCCTTCTAAAATTTTACTAATCTCTTTAACTTGGTCAATCTTATGTTTTAAAGCAAAATTTTCTACCTCTTTTATTAACTCTTCCTTTTTTTCTAAACGTATTCCTCTTAACTTACTTAATTCTTCTTCTCTCTGACAGCTTAAAAGACTAAAGATGAAGATAAAGATTAATATTAATGGTTTCTTATTATTCATTAATTTCTCTTTTATTAATTTCTCTTTTATTTTCTAAAAGTTAAATAGACTCAAATTTCTTGCTTACTTCTTGCTTACTTAAAGTAAAAGGATACTATACTCATTTTAAATAGTTTTGCAAAGCAAATCATTGAGGTTGTCAAGAATAGAGTAGCAATTCTAATTATGAAAATTTCTTTTTATTTTATAGGATTTTTATTCTATAGGACTATAATCAAATTTGTAAAATCTGTAAAATCTTATAATTTAGAATGGCTGAGAATAGAGTAAATAATATGTAATACCAAAATGAAAATGTCCTAATCTGGCAAAATGAAAATGTCCTGTTTAAGGATGTAAAATATCCCTCAAAAAAGGAGGGAGAAATGGAAGAAAAG
>JAHJRX010000043.1 GCA_018830565.1 bacterium
AAGAAAGGTGCATATTCTTCCATTGGATCACCCTTGGAGGAAGTTTAAAATAAACCCATATAAAAGATCATTTTTATCTAATACAAAATAGGACATTTCTATTTAACGGAAAACAGGACATTTTCATTTTGCTGTTACATTGATGATAGTTTTTCTTGATAGAATAAATAATATGTTTTATAATCTCTTTAAAAGATAAACTTATTTGTCCTCAAATTAATTTGCTCTATGTCAAATTTTCATTTATAATCTCTTTAGTAGCGATTAACTAAAATATAAAAATAGGTATCTGTATAAATAAAGACATGAATGAAAGAAAAAGAATTTTAATAGTAGATGATAATATCCACCTTTTAAAAAATATAAAGGATATTTTAAAAGTCGAAGGTTATGAAATTGTGGCGGTAGAAAAAGGCCACTTGGCTGTGGAAAAAGTAGAGCAACTAAACTTCGATGTAGCCTTAATAGATGTGATGCTTCCCGATATGGATGGATTAAAGGCTGTTGAGGAGATTAAAGAGATAGATAATGATATCTCTATTGTTATTATGTCAGGCCATATCGACACCAGAATTTCCATAGAAGCCATGAAATTAGGTTGCCATATAGTTCCTAAACCAATAGATCCCCATCAATTAAGAATGATTGTCAAAAGCGCCATAAGAGAAAAGATATTGGTCGTTGAAAATAAGATTACTACAGAATATCTAAAAGAACAAAAAAGAACCTTAGAAGTAATCTTAGAACTAAGTAACCAACTTCACTATGTTGATAATTTAAAAGAATTAGGCGATATATTAGTAGAAAAATTATCTCTAATCTTAAAAGCTAATATCGTCTCGATGATGCTTGTGAATAACAAAAAGAAACAATTACATATTTTAGCCGCTAAGGGCTTAGATCAAGAAATTATAAATAATTATTGTGGAAAGATAGGGGAAGGAGTAGCTGGTTGGGTAGCAAAAAAGAAAGAATTAACCTTGGTCCCTGATGTAGAACACTTTCCTTACTTCCAAAAAGAGAATGACTTTAAATACCTATCTAAGTCATTTATTAGCGCCCCCATCTTATATAAAAGTAGTTTATTAGGGGTAATTAATGTTTCTGGTCGAGTAGAAGTTTTTACGGCTACTGATGCCAAATTTGTCTCTTTAATTACTAATTTAGCCTCACTCTCTGTTAAGAATATAGAGCTTATCACTTATATCTCAGAAACAAAGGAAACAGATTTCTTAACTAACCTTTTCAATGAATTTTACTTTAAAAGGTGTTTAAATAGTGAAATCAAAAGGGCTTATCGCTATGAATCTTCTTTTTCTTTGGTTGGATTTAACATTGATAATTTTGAAGAATATGAAAAAACCCATGGAAAGTTAGCCAGTGAAATTTTAATTAAGATAATAGCGGGTGTAGTTAAAGGCAATACTCGAGATGTTGATGTTGTTTCTATGGGTAGAGAAAATGATATTTTTGTGATTTTACCTCAAACCGAAAAAGACCGAGCTTTTTTCTTTGCCGAAAAGATTAGAGAGAAAGTCCAAAATATAAATTTTAGTCAAGAAGGTATTTCTTCGGCAACTATTAGTGCTGGAGTAACAAGCTTTTCAAAAGAGACAAAGAATGAAGAAGAGATGATTAACCAATGCCTCAAGGCATTAGCTCAAGCTAAAAAAGATGGCGGGAATAATACTTATCTTCTTAAATGAAGATTAATCATAAAGTAAGAAGAAATTTTAAACCAAGAGAAACTTTTATCTCTTATGAGGATTTAATTAACGAACCTATCTCTTGGCCTAAGACAACCTTTTTAATATTGCCTTCTTGTAATAAATTAAAGACTAGAATGGGTATATTGTTTTCTTTACATAAAGAAATAGCGGTAGCATCCATCACTTTTAGTTCTTTATTCAAAACCTCATTATAAGTTAATTCCTTATATTTAACTGCATTTCTATGATTTATTGGATCTTCGCTGTAGACTCCATCTACTTTGGTAGCTTTTAAAATAACTTCTGCCCCTATTTCAATGGCTCTTAAAGCAGAGGCCGTATCGGTAGAAAAATGTGTACTTCCAGTGCCGCTAACAAATATGACTATTCTTCCTTTTTCTAAATGACGCATAGCCCTTCTTCTTATGTAAGGCTCAGTGCAACTTTCTATCTTTAGGGCAGATAAAACACGCGTCGGTATTTTTTCTCTTTCTAAACTGTTTTGTAAAGCCAAGCCATTAATAATAGTTGCTATCATGCCCATATAATCAGCGGTAGCACGATCCAGTCCATATATAGAAAACTTTGATCCTCTAAAGATGTTACCTCCGCCAATACATATGCTTATTTCGACCCCCAAATCTCTTACTTCTTTTATCTGCTTGGCCACAGAAACCAACATTTTAGGATCCAAGCCATATTCTTGGTCACCCTGGAGAGCTTCTCCACTAAGTTTTAATAAGAGTCTTTTATATTTAACCTCCACTTATTCTTCCCCGATCTTAAATCGAGCAAATCTTCGAATGGTAATATTTTCTCCTAATTTAGCAATAAAAGAATTAATGTAATCACTGATTGTTATTTCAGGATCTTTAATATAAGGTTGTTCTAATAAACAGATCTGCTTTAAAAATTTCTCCATCTTGCCTTCCACAATCTTTTCTATTACTTGGGGCGGCTTATTTTCATTCTGAGCTTGTTTTTGATAAATCTCTCTTTCTTGCTCTAAGGCTTCTAAAGTAACTTGGTCTCTCTTTACAAACAAAGGAGAAGAAGCAGCAACCTGCATCGCTATATTATTAGCCATTTCATTAAAAAGAGTATTCTTAGCTACAAAATCTGTTTCGCAATTTACTTCTACTAACACTCCTAATTTATTATTCAAGTGAATATAAGAAAAGATACAACCTTCTCTTGTTTCTCGACTAACTTTTTTTTTGGCTAAAACTAAGCCTTGTTCTCTTAAATATTTAATAGCTTTTTCTAGCTCACCATGGCATTTTAATAGAGCGTTCTTACATTCCATCATCCCAGCATTAGTAATCTCTCTAAGTTCTTTAACTAAGGAAGCCTTAATCTCCATGATTAACCCTCTTCCCTCTTAATTTTTCTTGACCCTTATCACCTTCTTTTAGAAACATATCTTCGGTTAATTCTTGGTAATCTTTTAACTTTAAAGCTTTTTCCTTCTCCATTTCTTTCGACAATCTTTCTTCTTCTTTTGCTTTCTCTTCATTATAAAGTCTTTTTCCTTCCAAGACTGCATCGGCCATAACTTTAGTAATTAAACCTACCGCTCTAACCGCATCATCATTTCCAGGAATACAATAATCTACTTCGTCTGGATCGCCATTGCTATCAACAATAGCTACGACAGGAATATTTAACTTCCTTGCTTCTAAAACAGCAATTCTTTCTTTAGGTGTATCAACGATATAGACCATATCTGGAAACTTATTCATATCTTTAATTCCACAGAGAATTTTATGAAGTTTCTCCTTTTCTTCTTTTAGCTTTAAGGTTTCCTTTTTAGGTAAATACTTTAACCTTCCCTCTGTTTCCATTTTTTCAAGTTCTTTTAAACGAGACACCCTTTTTTTAATAGTCTCAAAATTAGTCAGCATTCCTCCCAACCATCTTTGATTGACATAGTACATCTCGCAACGTTTAGCTTCATTAGCAATAGCTTCTATAGCTTGTTTTTTAGTTCCCACAAATAATATTGTGCCCCCTTGGGCTACCTTTTCTTTTACAACATTATAGGCATTTTTTAAACCTCTCATTGCTTTTTGAAGATCAATAATATGAATATCATTTCTTTGCGTAAATATATAAGGAGCCATTTTAGGATTCCACCTTTGAGTTTGATGTCCAAAATGAACTCCTGCTTCTAATAGATTTTTAATTGAAACGTTAGCCATAAATTAATTCTTCCTCCCAAAAACAAAGACTAAATACAAAATTTTATTAAAGTATTTATGTATCATAATAATCTTTAATTAGCAAGAAAAATATTCCTAATATTCTTTAAACTATTCTTTCCAAGTGTTTTAAAAAGATCTTCTCTCATCACTAAGTAAAAACAACCAACCACGGTAAGAAAGATAATTAAGGGATATTTAATGATATTCTTGATCATTTTTTCCTCCTAAAATATATAATTTAGCTACTTAGGATTATAGTTAATTCCATAAATCTTTACCTAACTATAAGGCAAAACTCTAAAAAACACTAAGCCCTAAACAAATTCAATCATCACAAATGCTTGCTTAATTGATCATAAACTGCCTTGGCCATTCCAAAATCTTTACCTGAGGACATACTCTTGGCATATTCTTGATCTAACATCTCCTGAAATACATCTTCAGCCATACCTCCATAACATAAATTTTCTTTACCTACCGTAGCTCTCATTGTTTTAATCATTTGATTTACAAAGATAGATTCAAACTCCTTAGAAAGTTCTTTTAATTTTTTTTTCTTTTTCTCTCCGTCTAAAGGAGTTACCTTTTCTAAGTTTAGTTTTTCTATTCTTTCTAAAAAGTCATTATTTTGAACACTCTTTGTATTACCTAAGTAAGTATTGCTCTTTAAAAATGAGCTATCAAGAACCAAAGTTACCTTATCCATTTAATCTCCCTATCTTATTATAAATATTACCTATTACAAATATTATCTACTTACATAAAATATCTACTTACATAATAATTATCTCCGCATGTAAAGCTCCAGCTGCTTTAATAGCCTGAAGAATAGCAATAATATCTCGAGGCATAGTCCCCACTGCATTTAAAGCTCTGACTAAATTTTCTACACTAGCACTAGCCGGCATAATTGACAAGCGATCTTCTTTTTCCTGAATCTTAATCGTAGCTTTAGTAGGAGAAGTAGTTGCCGTAGGCAATGCTCCAGGCTTTTCTGCTTCTGCTTCTTCAGTAATAGTAACACTCAGAGATCCATGAGAAACTGCTACTTGAGAAATCCTAACATTACTTCCTATCACTACTGTTCCTGTCCGTTCATTAATGACTACCTTGGCTTCTATGTCTGGAATTAAGGTTAAGTTCTCAATTTCTGAGATTAAATTTACCACCTCATCCTTATATTCATTTAAGATCCTTACTTCTATTAAGGAAGGATCTATGGCTTTAGCTATCTTGACGTTAAGTTTCTCATTAATAGCTTTGACTACTCTTTTAGCGGTGGTAAAATCAGATGAATTTAAGACAAAAGAAACTTTTTCTTTATCGACAAAACAAGAAGTAAATTCTTTTTCAATGATTGCTCCTTGTGGCACTATAGCTACCGTAGAATGATTTTTTTGACCTTTAGTTCCGCCAGTCTTAATATTAGAACCACCTAAAGAAACTGCTCCTTGAGCTACAGCATAGACATTTTTATCTGCAGCTAAAAGAGGAGTTTGAAGTAATATTCCTCCTTGTAAAGTAGAAGCATCGCCTAAGGAAGAAATGGTGATGTTAATTTTATCTCCTATTCGAGCAAAAGGAGGTAAGGTGGCTGTAGCTATTACAGCAGCCACATTGGATACTGTCATTTGACTTTTATCTACCGTAATCCCCAGATGATGAAGCATATTAGCTATAGATTGAGTAGTAAAAAAGGTCTTATTGCTATCGCCAGTCCCTTCTAATCCCACTACTAACCCATAACCCGTAATTTGATTCTCTTTTATTCCGGAGAGATGAGCAATATCTTTAATTCTTACTGTAGGAAGCTCTGCAGCTGCGGAAATATCTACTGAAATAATCAAAGAAAAGAAAATTAAAAAAACTATTTTTCCCATATGAAAACTCCAAAAAGAAAGATTAAAATATAAAATTTACAGCTTTAGTTAAAAGACGAGTAATAAATCCAGGTCTTTCTTCATCGCTAAGTTTTAAGCTACCTCGATACTTAATATCAGTATTATGAATAAAAGTAGAAATAATAGTATTATCAGGAGAAATATCTTCTTCTCTAATGATTCCACTAATTGTAATCTCTTCTTCTTCTGCATTTACCTTTATCTTCTTACTTCCACTAATTACTAAATTTCCATCTGGTAAGACTCTTACTACCACTGCTGAAACTTTTCCTTCTATCTTTCCTACCCGATTAGTAGCTGCTCCTCCTTTGTAACTAGACTTAGCCTTAGCTCCAAAAGTAGGTAATAAGCTCAAAAGATTATCTATTCCTTTTCCTTTGACTTCAGGTCCGCCATCCAACTTTAAATCTTTTGCTCTGTTAGTAGCCGTTTTGTGAGTGGCTGCCGTGGCTTCAGAAATAATTACCGTAACAATATCCCCTTCTTCTCTAGCTTTATGGTCAACATAGTAAAAGCTAGCTTTTTCTGTCCAAAGAGAATTAGCCTGACCACAAGCTACCATACCTAATAAAATAATGATAATAAAGGGAATAATAGCTAAATATAAGATCTCTTTATCCAATAGCTTCCTCCTTACTCTATAATGACTATATTTTTTTCTATAACTTTAGCTAATACTTCTTTCTTTGAAGAAATATTCCGAACTTTAATTAATTCTTCCAGCTTTCCATCCTCTCGGGCTAAGCCTTTGGTCTTAATTAAGATATTATCCATCTTAGATAAAATCTCTACTTCTTCGCCTCTTTTTACCAAAGGAAGAACTTCTATCCATCTTTCGCATAAAGCTTTGCCTTCATCCACCCTTTGAGTTAATCTTTTATTTAAAGCTAAATCTAAATCTCTTGCCACATCATAAGATAAAAAAGTGGTCTCTCTTAGCGCCAGCCTAATATCAGCCTGATCAAGGATATGACCCAGTTTTAAATTCTTGTTAGCAACCACTACCTTAGAGAATCTTCTGATCTTTACTCCAATCTTAATTACTTTATACTTGGCGCCAGAAACATCAATTCTTACCGGAACATAAATATTTCCCACCAAATGAGTAGGCCTACCATTAAATCCTACATAAATTTTTACTTCTCCATTAGGAAGCTTTATCTTTTTTGGGATTTGATAAAATTCTATCTTGATCTCTTCCTGATTGTCCTCCATGCATTCGATAAGATAATCTCGTATCTTTTTCTTTAGCTCATCTAAGTCCAATGTTTGATAACTCCTCATCACTAAAACCTTTTCTGTTCCTTTAAGTTTTATATCACTTGGGGACTTTTGGGAAGCTAATCTCATCTTGATATAACCTTGTTTATAAACTTTACTCTTTCCTAAGAGTGGACTTCTTCCAATGTAAAGCTTTTTTAAATGATCAGAGGTTTCCGGATAAATATCGGCAATATCCTCTAAGAATATTTCAGAAGAAGAAACTACGACTTTTTCTTTCAAGACTACTTCTACGGCTTGAGTAGAAATAGTAACCAAATTTATTAAACAAATGATTAGAAAATAGTATTTAATTTTCATCTTATCTCTTTAAGGATGAGGCAATGCCTAACATGGTGTCAGAGGTAGTAATAGATTTTGAGTTAATTTCATAAGCTCTTTGGGCAATAATCATCTTTACCATTTCCGCAATCACATTCACATTAGATGACTCTACGTAAGCTTGCCTAACCTCTCCTAAGCCTTCTAAGCCTGCTTCTCCTATGACCGGTGATCCTGAAGCAGCCGTCTCTTTCGCAATATTTCTACCTACACAATTTAAGCCAGCTGGATTTACAAATCTAGCTAATTCAATTTTTCCTACTTCACTAGGATCTGTTTGTCCAGCTAACATTACGGAAACAGTACCATTAGGAGCAATAGTAGTCTGGACAGCATCAGTCGGAATAGTAATTTCTGGTTGAAGAATATAGCCATCAGAAGTAACTAGTCTTCCATCTCCAGATATCTTAAAAGAGCCATCTCTGGTATAGCCGGTGCTACCATCAGGTAATAAAATTTGAAAAAAACCATCTCCTTCGATAGCGATATCATAAACATTTCCTGTTTCTTGCAAAGAACCTTGAACATACATTCGTTGAGTCGACACAGGGATGGTACCTAATCCCACTTGAATTCCCGTAGGAATTGGAGATCCCTCCGCTACCGGTGACCCAGCAGCTCGAAGTGTTTCGTAAAGAAGATCTTGAAAGTCAACTCGACTTCTCTTGAAACCAGAGGTATTGACATTAGCTAAATTATTAGAAATCACATCCATGTTCATTTGCTGGGCTACCATCCCAGAAGATCCAGTTAACAAAGAACGCATCATGATGGTTTTCCTCCTTACTATTCTTTTTGGAAATTATAACTCTGAAAATGAAGAAACTCGCATTCCCATTGCTTTTTTGGAAAATAGTTATCTTAAAAATGGAAATTTAAGTTAATAAAGACTATGCTTACGCTCCTAACATAATTAAATTTCCTAAAGTAGAATCACAACTTTGAATTACTTTAGCATTTAATTCATAAAGTCGAGAGGCTTTAATCATTCCCACCATCTCTTTAATTGCCTCTACATTAGATTTCTCTAAAAAACCTTGCCTGATCTTCATCCCGGCGATCATTAATTCTGGCTTTCCCGAAACTTCGCTCTCTTTGAATAAGTTATTACCCATCTTGACTAAGCCACGTTTATTAGGAAAATCTACAATTTTTAAGGTATCTACTTCTTCTAAGGAAGATCCATCTTTTTTATGAGGGTCAGTATTTCTCATTATCTTTCCACTTTCTAACACCAAAAAATTATCTTTTTCTACTTTTATAGGAAGATTATTTTCGCTTAAGACTAAATCTCCTTTTGAAGTAGCAAGATAACCTTCTATATCTCTTACCAAGCTTCCATTTCGAGTATAATAAATCTTGTTATCAGCGGTCTTAACCATAAAGAAGCCATCTCCTTCAACGGCTAAATCAAATTCATTTTGAGTATTTTCCAAGCTACCTTGTTCAAATATAGTAGCTATTTCATTTATTTCCACCCCCGTTCCCGTATAGCCAACGGTAGGTCTTTTATCTCTCGTTCCTCCTCCCATGGTCTGGGTTACTTCATCATTAATCCGTTTGGTAAGGATCATGGGAAAAGATTGAGATATCATTACATCCTTTTTAAATCCAACGGTATCTATATTAGCTAAGTTATTAGAGATCGTATCATTATGAATTTCTGCAGCCATCATGCCAATAGCTCCAGTATATATTCCCCGCCGCATCCTTACTCCTTTATCCTTTCTATCCGAGCCTTTAATCTTCTAAGTTTTTCTTCAATCCTTTCATAGCCTCGATCTAAATGATAAACTCGAGAAATAGTAGTTTCTCCTTTAGCTACTAAGCCAGCTAATACCAAAGACGCACTTGCTCTAAGATCAGTAGCTACTACCTTAGCTCCATATAAATTAGAAACTCCTTTTACCATCGCTAAATTTCCTTTGACCACAATATCTGCACCCATTCTATTTAATTCATTCACATGCATAAATCTATTCTCAAAAACATTTTCTATAAAACAGCTTACTCCTCTTGTCGTAGCCATTAAAGCCATCATTTGAGCTTGCATATCAGTAGGAAAGCTAGGGTAAGGGGCAGTCTCGATCCAATTAATACTTTTAAGTTTATCTTCCACCTTTACTCTTATCTTTCCTTCTTCTTTGGTTACTTTTACTCCTGCTTCTTGTAGTTTGTCAATCAAAGAAGTTAAATGATCTATATTAGCCCCTTTAATAAGAAGATCTCCTTTGGTAATAGCGGTGGCCATGATAAAAGTTCCTGCTTCAATTCTATCTGGGATAATAGCATAATTACACCCTCTTAACTCAAAAACTCCTTCTATTTCTATAATTTTAGTTCCTGCCCCTTCGATCTTAGCTCCCATGAGGTTTAAAAAATTAGCTAAATCTACAATTTCTGGCTCACAAGCCGCATTGTTTATTAATGTCTTTCCAGAAGCTAAAGTAGCAGCCATCATAATATTTTCTGTGGCGCCCACACTAGGAAAGTCTAAATATATTTCACTACCTACTAATCTTTTAGCTTTAAGTTTTACATATCCTTCACTTAATTTTATCTTAGCTCCTAATTTTTCTAAACCTTTTAAGTGTAAATCAATGGGCCTAGAGCCGATAGCACATCCTCCAGGAAATGAGACACAAACATTACCCATTCTGCCTAAAATAGGTCCCATCACTAAGACTGAAGCTCTCATAGTTTTTACTAACTCATAAGGAGCTTCTATATTCTTATACTCACTATTATCAATAACTACCTGAGATTTATTCACTTCTATTTTAGATCCAAGATTTCTTAGGACCGCAATCATCGTCGTAATGTCTCTAAGAAGAGTAGGTACATTTTCTATGACAAATTTATCCTTAGTTAGTAAGGTAGCACATAAGATAGGCAAGCTGGCATTTTTAGAACCACTTATTTCAACTTCCCCTTTTAACCTTCTTCCTCCTAAAATTCTTATCTCATCCAAATTAAAACTCTCATCTCCAAATTAAAACACTTTGTCTCTTAAAACAAAATAGACCATGGAATTTAATTGCCATCCATGGTCTTAATAAGATATTCGACATAAATTCTTTTTTTCTTTAATAAAGAATCTTAGGTAATTGGTAATCAGGTATGTAGGTTACTATTCCCCGATTACCAACTTAATAGCTGGTGTCTGGCTGGTGTCCGAACGATTATCTTTTTTGAACCTCTAATATTCGATCTATCTTGGCATAATCTTTAATTATTTTAAGATTATGCCAGTCTTTATATTGACTACAAATTTTCTTTAGTATTTCAGCTTGATTTATTCCTAATTCTAAATATAAATATCCTCCTTTTTTTAAATAAGTTAAGGACTCCTTAATCAAAAAGAGATGATAATCTATCCCGTCTTTACCTCCATCCAAACTATCCAGAGGTTCGTAATCTTTTACTTCGGATGATAAATTATTAATTTCATGAGAAGGAATGTAAGGAGGATTAGAAACTATGACCTCAATTTCTTCTTTTAAATTTAATTCTTTTAAAGGATCTAATAAATTACCCTTTAAAAAGCAGATTTTTTCTTTAACTTTTAAATTCTGAGCATTTTCAGAGGCAATATTTAATATTTCCTCTGAAATATCAATGGCATAAATATAACTATTTAAATTCTTAGCTAAGGTAACAGCAATACTGCCACTTCCAGTGCCTATATCAACCATTTGATAGCACTTTTTTTCATCTAAACTATTTAATTTCTCAATTATCCTTTCTACTAATAATTCTGTTTCTGGTCGAGGAATTAAGACTTTTGGGGTAACTTTAAAATCATAGCCATAAAATTCTTTTCGGCCTACGATATAAGCAATAGGCTCATAAAAAGAACGCCTCTTAACCAACTGGTGGTAAGAGGCTAATTCATTCTTACTTAAAGGCTGATCATAACTTAAATATATCTTAAGTCTTGAGTACCCTAAAACTTCTGATAATAATACTTCTGCTTCAAGCCGCGAACTCTTAATTCCTTTTTCTTTAAAGTAGTTAGTCGTCCAATTTAAAGCTTCAATTATTGACCATTCCTTCATCTCAACTTGCTTTTTTAAGCATTTTCTCTTTTTCGTTTAAAATTAAAGCTTCAATTAGTTCTTCTAACTCTCCCTCCATGATATTAGGTAACTTATGTAAAGTAAGATTAATTCGATGATCAGTAACTCTACTTTGAGGATAATTATAAGTCCGAATCCGTTCACTTCGATCACCGCTGCCTATCATCTCTTTACGTTCTTTAGCCATCTCTTGTTGTTGTTTTAATCTGGCTTGTTCTAATAATCTTGCTTTTAAAACCCTCATCGCTTTAGCTTTATTTTTATGTTGAGACTTTTCATCTTGGCAGGTAACTATTAATCCAGTAGACAAATGAGTAAGGCGAACGGCTGAATCAGTAGTATTTACACTTTGACCTCCAGGTCCGCTAGAGCGATAAACATCCACTCTTACCTCATTAGGGTCAATTGTAATCTCTACTTCTTCTGGCTCTACCAAGACAGCTACTGTAACGGTAGAAGTATGAATCCTGCCACAAGATTCAGTAACTGGAACTCTTTGCACTCTATGAACTCCACTTTCAAGGCGAAGCTTGGAGCAAACTTTTTTACCTTTTAAACTAAGAGCTACTTCTTTAAAGCCATTTACTCCGGTAGGATGAACATACATCAGTTCCTTTTTCCACCCTTGATTATCAGCATACTTACTATACATTCGTAATAAATCTGCCACAAAGAGAGAAGATTCATCCCCTCCTGTACCAGCTCTAATCTCCATAATTACATCCTTATTTTCTTCCTCGTCTTTGGGAAGAATAGCTTGCTTTAATCTTTCTTCTAAATTCTTCTCTTTCTTCTTTAAGGTTAAAGTTTCTTCTTCCGCCATCTGTTTAAATTCTAGATCTTTTTCGTTTTGAGTTATCTCATTTAATTCTTTTAGTTGTTCCACTGTCTCCTTATATTCCTGATATAATAAAGCAATCGGTTCTAATTCAGCTACTCTTTTAGCTAACTCTTGATATCTCTCTTGATGAGCTATTACTTCTAGTTTGCTCATTTCTATCATTAAACTATCATATTCTTCTTTTATCCCTTTTAATCTTTCTATCATAACTTTCTTCCATTGATAAAAATCAAACTTAAGTAGATCAGAATTTTTAGCCTTAAAACACCTTTATATTAAATGTTAAATGGTTCACCACAAGATAATTTACCTTCAGGGCAATATTTTATACCCTCAATACATTTAGGTCCTGCTTTTTCAAAAATAGTAGGAGCAATATTTTTGATTTGTTTTAACATCTCACCAGCTAAATTTTGTATCTCCCATTGGGCTCTATGGCAACATCTAAGCTCAAAAAAATGTAGGAGCGACCGAGCATTCATCGTTACTATAATCTTAGTGGTTATAGCGTTAGGCAAGAGATAACGAGCATCTTCCGTCTCTACCTTTTTTTCTATTAAGTAACGATAAATCTGATGTGATTGTTCCATTACAGAAATAAAAGCTTTTTTTAATTCTTCATTCTCTTTAATCTTAGGGGGGATAATGTATTCTAAGTGCTCGTGCTTTACATATCTTTGACTTTGCTGAGAATAAGAAGCTATTCGATGTCTTACTAATTGATGACTGGCGGCCCTTGATATTCCTTCTACCCCAAAAGTAAAAGAAACATGCTCAAAGGGAGAAATATGACCACTTTGATAAAGCTTTTGGATAAACTCTTTGATTTCGCTTTTACTGGCCTTTTCCTTTAACTGACTAATTTGAATAGAAGAATAACATAACTTAGCAGCTATCGCTACAGCTTTTTCAGGATTAGGTGTATAGTTTAAAAGCTCAACAAACATAAGGCAAACTAAATATAAATTATTCTCTTTCTTATCCTTGTTTTTGGTAACGAGTTCTAAACTTCTCTACTCTTCCTGCTGTATCTACTAACTTTTGCTTACCGGTAAAAAATGGGTGGCAATTAGAGCAGATCTCTACTTTAATTTGGGGTAAGGTAGATTTAGTGGGATAAGTAGCTCCACAACTACACTTAATTTCTATTTCGTAAGACTTAGGATGGATATCTTTCTTCATAATTCTTAACCTCGCCTCTTTATAGTAGTTATTAACGAAAACTAGACATAGGAAATAATACCGAGCAATAAAAGATAAACTTGCTTGCCCTCAAATTAATTTGCTCTAGGTCAAATTTTCATTAATAAGTGCTATAAAGATAAGATCATAAACTTTAATAAAGTAAGGCTATTATATCACAACATCGCGGAGAATCAAGTAAAATAAATTATAGGCAAAATTTTATCTAAGATATTATCTAAGATATTGGGCAGGATTTTTAATAGTTCCATGTTTATGGATTTCAAAGTGAAGATGGGGACCAGTAGAAATACCAGAACTTCCTGACAGGGCAATACCTTGCCCTTTTTCGACATAATCCCCTTTCTTAACTAAATTTCTTGAATTATGAGCATATCTAGTCACATAACCCTTATCATGTACAAGCTCTATCATTTTTCCATAGCCAAAAAACCAACCACTATAAACTACTCTCCCCGACATGGCAGCTTTGATCTTGGTACCATATGGAGTACTAAAATCAACTCCTTTATGGGCAATAATTCTCCCAAAGATAGGATGCAAACGAAATCCAAATCCTGAAACAATTTTTCCTACCACTGGCCTTATAAAACCAAAAGGTAATTCCTTAAGACGGTCTTTAAAGGGTTTATTAAGAGATTTAAAGGAACGTTCAAGGATGGCCCCAGGAAGAAAGATAGCTTCCCCCGCTCTTATTTTATATGGATTAAAGATATAATTTGCTCTTAAGATGGTGGGAATAGATAAATTATACTTTTTAGAAACAGCCCATAAGGATTCTCCCTTTCTTAATTTATGTAAAATTCCTTTTTTGTTAGGTATTTTTAGTAATTGTCCTTTAGAAAGAACATTTCTATCTAAATTATTAAAAGAAATAATCGTACTAGGGTCAATTCCATACTTTTTCGAAATAGTCCATAAATTTTCTTTTCTTCTTACCCGGTGAAGAGTGATAAATAAATTGGCATTATTCAATAAATATTTAGCATCTTTACCAGCATATTGAACTGCTTTAAGCTGGTCAAGCTCCCTATTAACTAAATTTACAGCTTGATGAGGCTCTTCTTCTATTAAATCAACAATTAATAAATCTTGTTCATTAAGATTTTTTAATTTACTTACCTGGATAAAATCTCCTGTTTTTTTCCATTGCGTAAAAAATGGAGACAAAGAAAATATATTTATAGAGACAAAGATATGAATTAATACCCAGACAAGGTTACCTTTATAGGTATTTTTTTTAGAAAAACCATTTTTCCAGGCAAACTTCCTGACCTTTCTCATAAATACTAACTCGGAAAAAGCACCTTTATTCTTTAGCATAATTTTAACTCTTTAACCTTTATTCATGGAAGCAAAAAACTCTTTATTGCTAGAAGTATTCTTTATCTTCTCAATTAATAACTCCATATTTTCTACCGAACTTAAAGGGGTAAGTAAATTACGAAGAATCCACATTTTATTTAACTCTTCTTTGGTAAGCAAAAGTTCTTCTTTTCTCGTACCAGAACGAGCAATATTAATAGCTGGAAACAATCTTCTATCAGATAAGTTACGTTCTAAATGAAGCTCCATATTGCCGGTGCCTTTAAATTCTTCAAATATTACTTCATCCATTCTGCTTCCTGTCTCAATAAGAGCAGTAGCTAAAATAGTTAAACTTCCTCCTTTTTCAATATTACGGGCAGCTCCTAAAAATCTTTTCGGCCTATGGAGGGCATTAGAATCTACTCCTCCCGATAAAATTTTTCCACTAGTTGGAACTACTTGGTTATAAGCCCGAGCTAATCGAGTAATACTATCTAATAATATCACGACATCAAACTTATGCTCTACTAATCTCTTAGCTTTTTCAATAACTACCTCAGCTACTTTTACATGACTTTCCGCTGGTTCGTCAAAAGTAGAGCTAACAACTTCACCTTTTACCGATCGCTTCATATCTGTTACTTCTTCAGGTCTTTCATCAATAAGAAGAACAATAATCTTGATTTCTGGATGATTAACGCTAACACTGTTAGCAATTTCCTGCAACAAAACAGTCTTCCCTGTCCTAGGAGGAGCTACGATTAAACCACGTTGACCTTTTCCAATAGGAGTAATGATATCCATAATCCGCATAGAAATTTCATCACCCTCCCTCTCTAATTTTATCCTTTCACAAGGATAAAGAGGAGTGAGGTTATCAAATAAGATACGTTTATTAGCCATTTCAGGATCTTCATAGTTTACTGTTTCTACTTTAAGTAAGGCAAAAAATCTCTCACTTTCCTTAGGAGAACGAATTTGACCTGAAACAGTATCCCCGGTTTGAAGATCAAACTTCCTTATTTGAGAAGGCGAAACATAAACATCATCTTGCCCGGGCAAATAATTATAGAGAGAAGATCTCAAAAATCCATAACCATCAGGTAACACATCTAAAGTACCTTCTGAAAAGATCAATCCATTCTTCTCGGTATGTTTTTTAAAAATAGCAAAGATTAAGTCTTGCTTCTTCATTCCTCTAACTCCAGAAATATTTAAATCTGCGATTAATTCATATAATTCCGGAATAGTCTTACTTTGGATTTCTTTAAGATGCATATATTTTGTTCTCCCTCATTATAGTAGTTATTAACGAAAATTAGACATAAGAAATAATACCAAGCAATAAAAGATAAACTTGTTTGCCCTCAAATTAATTTGCTCTATGTCAAATTTCATTAATAAGTGCTATAGATTTGATTTGCAAACATTTAGGTAGCAGCTTTATGTTTCTAAAATTTTGTCCTTATAAAGCAAATAAGTAGCTTTTTCTATTAACTCTCTTTTACTCCTTCCATCTTCAGGAAAAGAAGAAAAACCAAAACTAACCTTGATATTTAAACTTTCTTTAAAATAATTTAGATCTTGCTTCAATCGATGAACGAATAATACGACTTCCTTCTTATCCATATTAGGAAACACCATAGTCAATTCTTTTAATTTGCTTTTCCCGATTATATCTGCACTACGAGCCCTCCGAGTTAATAATTCAATTATCTTTTTTAAATCTTCTTCTTGGTTACTTTCGCTAAGATCTAAGATAACTAAAGAAAGAGATTTTTTGCAAAGACGAGCTTTTTTTATTTCCTCATTAAACACTTCCTCTAAACTCTCCTTAGCTAATATTTTAAGATCTAACTCATTATGAGAAGAAACCACCTACTTTTCCCTCCCTTCTGAGTATTACTTAAAAATAAAGCTTAGTTAAGCTATTTTTAATATGTCATAATATCATTAGATGTCAGATGTAGCTTTTTAATTTTAGACTGCAAAGTCCCTCGGGATACCTTTAATAAACTAGCACTAGCGCTGATATTGCCTTCTGTCTTTTTTAAAGCCATAGAAATAGCCTCTTTCTCTGCCCTTTTAACTATCTCTTCTAAAGAAAGAATCTCCTTGTCAAGAATCTCTTTACTGGCACTCTGATCTAAATCTCCACCAGAAAGTTCTCTTAGCAAAAATATCTTTCCTAAAATCTGGTCTTTATCCCAGACCAAAGCATAACTACAATTATATTTCTTCTCATTTAACTGAACTAAAGCCTCTCTTAGACTTGACCTCTCCCGGATCTTTCTTTTAAATCTTCTATCCTTACCTGAAATTTTAGATAATGGGGGAAATAACTCTGAAATCTTTTTCTCGTGAAATTCTAATTTTTTAAAGAGAGACTTTTTGGCTAAATCATTAATTAAAACTATCTTTTCTTCTAAATCAGTAATGATAGAAATCACCGGAAGATTATCAAAGACCTTTCTCCATTTAATAGCAGAAAAATCTACCGGATAATCTAATGATAAAAGTATCTCTTGGATAGTCCAAAAATCTACTAAATTTCCTTCCTCATCAATGATAGGAACCTCTTTAAGATCTTTGTAATTTGAGGCTAACTTCAAAAGATCTAAATCTTGGGGAAGATTAATACTGATCATATTCTTTATTACAAACTCCCTGAGAGGCTTTTCTAAACTTTTCAGAGAAGAGGAAGCAGTAATAAAATCTTCTTTCTTTATTATGCCTATTAATCTCTTATTTTTACCTATTACTGGAAGAGAACAAAGACCATGCCCATAAAAATATTTAAGAAGATCTCTAACTTTTAACACTTCTTGATCTTTTAAAGGCAAATTTGGCATTATGGAAGATTTAGCATCATAGAAAATAAAAATTTGGTTACTAATTTACATCTTAGCTGGAGCTTGAATAGCCAATATCTTAAAAACACTTCTCATAGCAAGCATAATTGCCTTGCATAAGCAGAGCCGGGCTAAAGTAAGTTCACTATCTTCAGAAATTACTCTATGTTTAGCATAATAGCTATGAAACATAGCAGCCAGATCAATTAAGTAGTTAGTTAAATGATGTGGTTCTAAGTTATTGGTAATATTAAATATTTCATCTGGCAAGATACTTAGTTTAAAGATCATACCTAATTCTTCGGGAAGAAGTAAAAGACTTAAATTAACCTTTGAGACTAAGTATTCCCGAATATTCTTTTCTTCTGCTTGTTGAAGAATGCTACATATACGAGCATGGGCATACTGAACATAGTAAACAGGATTATCATCTGATTTCTTTTTAGCTAATTCTAAGTCAAAGTCTAACTGAGCATCGCTATTCCGCATTAAAAAGAAAAATCTAGCTGCATCTGTGCCTACTTCATTTATTACTTCTTCTAAAGTTACATATTCACCAGATCTTGTGGACATAGAAACTTGACGACCATCCCGCACCAAATTTACTAATTGATATAATAAATACCTCAACATCCCTGGTTTATACCCAATTAAAGAACAGGCAGACTCTATCCTTGGTACATATCCATGATGATCAGCTCCTATGATATTTATCATCCTCTCATATCCTCTTAAAAGCTTATCTTTATGATAAGCTATATCTCCTGCAAAGTAAGTAAATACCTGATTTTCTCTAACTAAAACTCGATCCTTATCATCGTTAAAAGCACTACTCTTAAACCAAACCGCCCCATCTTTTTCATAAGTATAACCTTTTTCTTTTAAAAGACTGATACACTCATTCACCTCACCTGATTCATAAAGAGTATTTTCGCTGAAAAAACGATTAAATTTTACCCGAAAAGAAAAAAGTACTTTTATAATATCATCTAATATTTCTCTAATCGCAAATCTAGAAAAAAAATCAACTCCCCAGTCTTTATACCTAATGCCTCCTTTTTTTACTAATTTTTCAGCTAATTCTTTAATATACTCCCCTTTATAACCATCTACCGGAGGTTCTATAGAATCACCTAAAAACTTTTTATAAGCAACTTCGAGACATCTCCCTAATAATTCAGCTTGTTTTCCTACATTGTTAATATAATATTCTTTTTCCACCAAATATCCAGTCGCCTCAAAGACATTAGCTAAAACATCACCAATTACCGCTCCTCTTCCGTGACCTACATGTAAAGGACCAGTAGGATTAGCGCTGACATATTCTATTAATACTTTCTTATCTTTTCCAAGACTACTAAAACCATATTCTTCACCTGCTTCTTCAATGCATCCTAATGTTTTGCCCAAACGATCTTTACTAATAAATATGTTAACAAAACCTCTTCCTGCTACCTCAGTTTTTTCAATCACCTCTTTATCTTTTATATTTTCTACAATAATCTTAGCGATCTTAACCACATCTTCCCCTATGCTTTTAGCTAAAATAAAAGCTATATTAGAAGAAAGATTTCCATGAGAACTAATCTTAGGGGTTTCTATAATTATTTCAGGCAATTTACATTCAGGAAGCTTTTGCTCTTTTATAGCTCTCAAGAGAGCTTCCTTGATAATTTTTCTAACTTCTTCTTTAAGAAACATAATTTCAACCCTTAATTTAATGAAGATTTTATAAAATAATTATCCTGACGGAAGAAAACTTGAAGATTTTTCTGGTTATGCTTAAACAAATCAGGATAGCCATAAGTGCTATAAGATTTAAAAACTTAGAATAACCTTAATGCTTAATAATTCTTGATTGGCATTTTTAATTTTGGGGTACTTGCGAAGTAGGTCATTTGATTCTTGATTTAATCTTTAGTCTATCGTCTGATCTCGACAATCTTGGGTCTGTTTAAATTTTCGTAACCCAATCTTTGTTAAGCATAATGGTAAATGTTCAATGATAAACATTCAATGATAAATGTTCAAGTATTAGCTTTCCAGATAGCAGTTTTATTAGAGATAAGTCCATTAAGGCAAGAAAGGATTTTTGCCAAACAAACTACTCCCTGATTTTGTTAGCTTTAGCTAACGGCTGAATGTTTACGGATAATGTTAATAATTATCTCTCTTCTATAAACTTATCTATGACTTTTTTGACGGTATTAATAGGAATAGCAAACCCAATACCTTGAGCTTGGGCTACAATAGCTGTATTTATACCTATAACTTCTCCTAACTCATTGACTAAAGGCCCGCCGCTATTTCCTGGATTAATAGAAGCATCAGTTTGGATCAGACCTTTGTAAATTCGACCAAAACTTTTCACTCCTGGCAATTCTCTTCCTTTAGCGCTAATCACTCCTACCGTGACCGTATGATTTAATCCAAATGGATTCCCCACCGCGATAGCCCATTCTCCTACTACTAACTGATCAGAATTACCTAAGATAGCACAAGGAAGATCTAAAGATTTTATCTTTAAAAGAGCTACGTCTTCATCGACATTAGATCCTACTATTTTAGCAGGAAAACTTCTTCCGTCAAGCAATTTAATTTCTATACCCAAAGCACCCCTAACAACATGCTCATTAGTAACGATATAACCATCTTTACTAATAATTATACCTGAACCTAAAGAAGTTTGTTCAAACTCTCGGACAGAAAATTCTTCAAAAGAATCTCTAAAAAAATCTCTAAAGAATTGATCATGAAAATCAAAGAAAGGATCTTTAATCCTAACTTGTCGTTTAATACCAATATTTACTACTGCTTTATTTGCTTTTTCTATAGCGCTTACTAAATTACCTTGAAATACAGGGGGTTTGTATTGTATCTGATTTGTGTCTACTTGGGGAAATCTTTGTTCAATTAATAAGGTTGAGGATAATAATTTTTTCTTTACTTTATCGAAGGCTAGGTGAGATGCCCAATAATAACTTACTATAATTCCTACTAATATACCTCCGATAAAATAAGATAATCTATATTCCTTCTTCATCTTTAAAGTATATTTTAAAGATTTTAAAGATTAATGTCAACTAAAAATATCTCTCGGTGTAGTAATTTCTCATCTTATATTAATAACGTTTAATATAGCACTTATTAATGAAAATTTGACATAGAGCAAATTAATTGAGTGCCAACGAGTTTATCTTTTATTGCTCGGTATTATTTCCTATGTCTAGTTTTCGTTAATAAGTGCTATATATTCCTCTTGCCGAGAAGTATTCGTAGAATAATAAATATTAACAAAGAAATAAAAATTAAGATTACTCCTACTGGCTGAGCATAAGAAAGACCATAAGATTGAAATCTTTCAAATAACAACACAGGAGCCACCATCGGATGATAAGCGATAATTAATACGGCTCCAAACTCACTAATTCCTCTGGCCCACATCATCATCATTCCAGAAATAATACTCCTTTTAGCCAAAGGCAAAGAAACAGTGGAAAAAGCATAAAATCCATTCGCCCCTAAAGTCCGAGCTGCTTTTTCTAATTTTACATCAACGGCTTGAAAACCTTCTTTAGCAGCATTAATTAAAAAAGGCAAACTCACAAAAGACATGGCTATTATTATCCCAGAGAGGTTACCAATAAATTCTAGACCCAAAGAAGCAAATATCTTGCCAACTATAGAATTTCGATGAAAAGCCATTAAGAGAGCAATTCCAGCGGCTGTATGAGGAATGACTACAGGAAGATCAATGATTCCTTCAATAATTTCTTTACCTTTAAAATCATAACGAGCTAAACAATAAGCTAATGGAATGCCAAAAATAAAAGCCAATAAAGTAGAGATTAAACCGGCATACATAGTTAATAAGATGCTCTGGTTAACTACATGGTCATTTAAGGTTTCCCATAGTATTTTAGGATTAGTAGTTATTACTATCTTTATCAAAGGAAAGAGAATAAAAAAGATAATAATGCTACCTAAAAAGAAGAATAATATCTTTAACTGGTTAAGGTTTCTTATCCTCTTCATCTTTGTTGGAAACTAGATTAAGATGTCTTAATTCTTTAGGAAGATATTTTAAATTATTAACAATGGCTGGCGTTATCGGCGATTGACCAGATTTTAGGAACACTTTCTCACCTTCTTTACTTAATAAATAACTAATAAATTTATAAGCCAAGTCTTTGTTGGGGGCATTTCTAGGAATGGTGAGGGCATAGATAATAGGTTCGCCAAAAACCTTGGTGTAAGTTCCTGGCTTCTGACCAGAAATCTTTAAAGAAGCTTTTTTATAGTCTTCTTTTAGTCTTATCTTTTCTAAATTTATCTCATCTGGTAATTTTACAAAAGAAAGACGATGTTGTTTGGCTATCGAAGAATAGCTAAAGACATAATCTAACTCTCCTATTTCTACTAAGGCAATTAAATCTGTTTCTTTAGGTCTTATATTCTTAGAAGGACAATTTTGAGATAATTTTTTATATAAACCAGGTAATTGATAATACCTTTCGGCTAATTGCCAAACAAATAAGCTTCTATATCCACAAGGATCTAAGTTAGGATCAGAATGTCCATAATTAACTCCTTTTCTAAGCAAAATTTTATACCAGTTATTAGAATTAATCTCCTTGGCATACTTACTATTCTCTGAATACATAATGACCATTTGATTACTAGCCCAGCATAAATACCAGTTAGTATCCTTAGGCATTAAGATATCGATAATGACTCGATAATCAGAGACAGCCACTATATCAGCTTCCTTGTCTAATTCGCTAACACTACGAGCCGCAAGCCTACTTCCCAGTGATTCTCTTAGGACATCAACGTCAGGATACGCTTTCTCAAATTGCTCTTCTAATGTTTTAAATGGCCCAGCAAGACTTCCGGCGTGAAAGATGATTAAATTAGCCTTATCAAGATCTTTTGCTTGCCCAGTCTTTAAGTCTCCTGATAATAAGAAGACGATGACCATTAAAGCACTTATTAATGAAAATTTGACATAGAGCAAATTAATTTAACTCCAAACAAGTTTATCTTTTGTTACTCGGTATTATTTCCTTTGATTGATCTTATCTTCTTCAAAATTATATTCTAAAGTTTCTAAGGCTTTCTTAACATTAAATCTTACTTCTTCAGATTCTTGTTCGTTATAAAATATCTCTAAAAGAGGAGGAATAGCTCTTTTATCCTTTAGTCTTCCTAAGCTTTCCGCGGCATAATTTCTTACTAATTCCCATTTATCCTTTAATCTTTCTATTAATGGCTCTACCGCTCTAAGATCTCCAATTTCACCTAAAGCCACCGCCGCAAAATACCGAACTTCATGATTTTGGCAACTTAATTCATCAATTAAAGGTAACACTGTGGGTTCTCTAATTTCAACTAACTTCATCTTAGCTTTCCAGCGAAATTCAATAGAATTTCGAGGATCTTTGATAATCTTAAGGAACAACTTTATTCTCTCGTCCTTATTTTCTTCTTCTTTTTTGTAAAATTTTTCTCTCTTAACTTCTTTATGCTTAATTAATTCCTTCAACATCTCTTCTTCTTTCTTTTTATAATACTCTTCTCTTTCTTTGGATCGATTCAACATTTCTTCTTTGTGTACCTTAAATTGATAAGAATATAAAAAGACATCTTTTTGTTTATAATAATCTTTATCGAAGGACTTTCTTCTTTCAGGGTCTATCAGGACACCATAAGCTTCAGTAACCTCAATCATCTTTTCTTCCTGCCCTAACATCCGATCAGGATGATATCTTAAAGCTAACAATCGATAAGCTCTTCTAATCATAGGAGCCTCGGCATTTGGACTTACTTGTAATACTTGATAATAATCTTTAAATCTTGACATCTTTACTTTCTATGAAGCTAAATTAAGGATATTTTTAATATAATACCTAAAGTCAGACTAACTAACACATTAACTAAGAAATCTCTTTTATGGTTACCCTTTTTTAAAAATTTTCTTAAAATAAACAAGAATGGAATAACTAACAAAAAATATGAAGGTAAAAAGCTTGATAAGAAAGTAATTCCTGCTCTTTCGGCCATATTATAATAGATATAACTAACCGTAATGGTCTCTCCTATCTCTTGAAAAAATATCTTTTTTAGATAAGGTATCAATATATTCCCTCCGTAGGTAGCTACAATAAAAATACTCAGACCAAGGATAAATTCGTTGCTCTGATAAGTCTTATTTAATACTTCCCAGGAGAGAAGATGACCAGATACCCTTACTGAAGAAAGACCAAAGATATCTAAGTAAGATATGGCCCAAATTACTAAAATATGCAAACATTGATCAAGTCCAAAGATAAATAAATTATCACTTTGATACCTAAAGAAGAAATTAACCTTAGATTTATCGATGAGAAAATGAGTTAGCCAACAAAATATAACCGCTAACCACATTCGCATAGAGATTAAATATGGATAACACAAGATAGCAGCAGTAGCGGCAAAGATTCCACTATGAATAAGGATACCATAATTATTTTTGATTTTCCATTCAAAGATCTTCTTAGTCTGAAAAGGAAAATCAGCTAAAAAATGGGCTAATAAAAGTCGATAAGATAAGAATATTTCCATATTATTCTCTTAATATATTCATATTATTTTTTTAATATATTATTCTTATTTATTCTTATTTATTCTTTTAATTTAATGACCTCGTATACTTGAATAAAGTCTTTTTTTCCTTTAACCTTAACTGCCTCTAACTTAACTACTTCCACCAAATCTTTTATTTTTTGATAAGTACTTTCACTAATAATTATCTGCCCCTCTTGGCTAAGAGACTGTAATCTTGAGCATAGATTAACATTATCGCCAATCACTGTATATTCCATCCGTTCTTTTGAGCCAATATTTCCCACCACCACTTCTCCGGTATTAATTCCAATGCCAATATTAAGAGCTGATATATCTTCTCTTTTAAATTCTTCATTAAGTCTTTTAAGTTCTTCTCTCATCTTAAGAGCTGTAAAGACAGCTTTCTTGGTATGGTCGGGAGTATAAATAGGCGCTCCATAAAAAGCCATAATTCCATCTCCTATAAACTTATCTAAGGTTCCTTCGTATTCAAAGATAATCTTAGACATAGAGGTAAAATACCTATTTAAGATAAAGACTACTTTCTCGGGTAAAAGTTGTTCTGACATAGTAGTAAATTTCCGGATATCAGAAAATAAAATGGTTACTTCTTTCTTTTCTCCTCCTAATTTTAGTCCTTCTGGGTTATTTAAGATTTCATTGACTATGCCAAAACTAACATACTTTTCAAAGATACTCCTTATCTTTTTCTTCTCTTTTTCTTCAAACCGATATCGATAAATCCAATTTCCTAAAAAAGAAAAAAAGATAACCATCAGTGGTTGGACACAAGGTAGCCAAATATTTAAAGCGTTAAAATAGTAAAGGATAAGGATAAGATAAGATAATAATATTAAGAAGACTACCAGAATGCCAATCATTAAACTTAAAGAGGCAGAAAAAAAACCAACTAAGATTCCTAAAAAGATAACTAAACAAAGAATAGCCTTTTCACTAACTTTAACTAAGTAAGTATTATCTTTTATATTCTTAATAATATTAGCATGGATTTCTACCCCTGGATAAGCTGGAGAAAAAGGAGAAGAGCGAAGGTCCATTAAGCCAGGAGCTGAAGTTCCAAATAAGACTATTTTATCTTTAAAGACCTCACAAGGAACTCTTTTTTCTAATACCCAATGATAAGAAATATAACGATAGGAAGGAGTTGGGCCTTTATAATTAATAAGCATTCGACCTGTCTTGTCTATGGGTATCTTTATCTCCTTAATTTTAATATATTTTCCTAAAAGAATTTCTACTTCCTCCTTCTTGGCTCCTAAATATAATCTAATAATTTCTAAGGCAAAACTTGGGTAGACCCGGCCCTTATATTCTTTAATTAAATAAGTATTTCTAACAATTCCATCATCATCAGGCATGGTATCCAGATAACCTAAACCGCCGCTAGCTTCTGTCAAAGAAGGAATAGGTAAAGAAGCAAATTTATTCTTTAATAGATCTACTTTTCCTCGTTCTTTCATTGGATATGAAAAATTTTTAAAGAAACTTTCTTTTCTAAGGTTTACTACTTCGTCTTTTTCTTTTCCCCCCATAAAATAAGAATGAACTACCTTTCTGGCTTTCATTGTATCGGCACAGAGAGCTTGATCTTGGGTTATATCTTTATCCTCTTCGATAAATAAGATATCAAATCCTATCGCTTTTGGCTCTCCTAAGCTTATATAATTTAGAGCCTGTCCATGATAAGAACGTGGCCAGTCATAAAATTTACCTAACTTATCAAGAGAAATCTCATCAATATCAACAATAACTATATCTTCAAAGATTATTTCCTTGTTTTTCTCCGCCTGAGTCTTTCCACGAAGTTTAAATCTTAAATCTAAGGTCTTAAATTCAAAATCTTCAAATATGTAAATATGACTAGTGATAAAGTAAATTAAACAAGCCATTGCCAGGCTTATGATAATTCCGTGAAGAATAAATTTAGCTCTTTTTTTCATCTTTGGTGGTTGCTTTATAAAAAATAACCTCCCTTTTAAAAATAAGGGAGGTTATTTTTATCTTTAACTATTAAGTTCTGTGTTTAAGATTATTAAGATTAAAAGTCTACCCTCGTAGACAAGGCTATGTTTCTTACCGGCTTTAACTCACCGTTTTCCTTTTTATAAGTTTGAGTATAAACATAGACTAAACTCACCGGACCAGAAAGGCTATAACCTACCTTCCATTCAATATAAGTCTTTTCTGTCTTAAGCTTTAGCCGAGTAACATCATCTTGAAAATAAGAAGCTTCTGCTAAAGTTATTTGAGGCACTATCTTTTTAAGTAGCTTTACTTTTGCCGATAAGTTAGGATTGGTCTCATTATAATCTTCATAATAAGCACTCATAGAAACAAAGTCAAAGATATTTGAGGAAAACTCGGCATAAACACCTTTTTTTGCCTTATTGCTTGACTGAAGAGTATCTTTCTTGGTATCTCTTTCTAGATCATAGAGATAATTAAAATATCCTGGAATAAAGTCTTGATCCATAGTTCTATACTCAGCTTTAAACATGGCCATTGGAAGCTTTATTAACAATCCAGGAATAGCGCTACCTTTTCCATGGTCTTTTATCTCAGCTATATCTGCATAAAGAATAACATTTAAAATTTTACCTTCTTTTAAGGGCAACTCCACATCAAAACCTTTAATAACTAATTCTTTATTGTCACCTTTAGGATCTCTATCTACACAATAAGTTCCTCCAAAAGTAACTTTATTTAACAAGAAGAGAGTCTTCCTGTCGACCAATGGTCTTGCGTAAGCTCTTATCCCATAAATATTGGTCTTATTTAGATCGTCAACTATGCCCTCTAATCCTAACATTCTGCTGTTTATCCCTAATTCTACTCCTTTTTTTCTCACATTAGGATACTTAATTAGATTAGAATACTTATTCATAATCATGCCGTGTCCTAAGGTAACATTACTTATGCCCCCAAGTCTTATATAAAAAGGCTCTCTCGGCTGCCCATAACGAACGTAGATGACTTTCTCTAAAATATCTGAAGCCTCATCCCAATCTTCCTTCCTGATCTTATTATCCTTATCAATAAGAATAAAGCCATCTAAACCCACGCCTACCTTTCCTAAACAAAACTCAGGTTGAAATGAAATCCGTTGATATAGTTTTCCATCTATTACCTCAGTCCCATACTCTCCTGTTAAGCTAACATTTTTTCTCCAGGCAGGTTTTCCTTTTTTCTTTGGCTCTTCTAAAGCTTTTTCTGTTTCTTCAGCTGCTTTTTCTTCTTTTATCTCTTTTTCTTCAGCTTTCTTTTCAACAAGACCATACTTTATTAGCTCCTCTTCATTAAGATTTCTAGGAGGTGTTGGTTTTTGGTCTAAACTTACCGTAGTAACTTGACCTTTAGATAAGATAACTTTTTCGTTAAAGACTAAATCATTTACTTCTACCTCTCCATCTAAACAAACTACATTGGTCATCTCATCCAAACCTTCGCAGACAATAAAATCTGTACCTCTAACACCAGCTACTGCTTGTAATGTTTCTACTTGATACTTACCTTGACGTTCCCTAAGTCCTTCCACATGAGATCTTATCTCTCCTAACCAAAGTTTAATGGTTGCCGACCAAGAACCTTTTTCTTCTTTCTCTGACAGAGCTAAAACTATATGAGTATTAGATTTCACCGTAACCTTATCTTCATTATTTAAAGTAACCACTACCTGAGAATCATAACCGGTACGAATTTCATCTAAAGGCTTTAAATCCATATTTAACTTGGCTAAAATCCACTTCTCTTCCCCTGCTTTCTTTACTTTTGCTGATCCAGCTAAAAAAGTAATCTTAGCCGGTAGGGAAAGCTTGAGTACTTTTTCTACCTTTTTAACTTCTTCTTTCTTTACTTCTTCTTTAATTTGAGGAATTTGAGGCTTTTCTTTTATTTCTTTGGCAGGATTTATTTTCTCAGCAGGAATAGTTAAAACTTTTTGTTCCTCAATCCTTTCTCCTGGTGTTTCTTGGGCACAAACTACGCTAATCCCAAAGATAAAGACAAAAATGGTCATTAAAATAATTAACTTTTCTTTAGTTAAGTTTATCATTAATCTTCCTCCCTATTGTTCATTATTCTTTAAATAATAATGCACTTTTTATCTTTAATTGTCAACAAAATTTGTTTAACTGATGTTATGATTTCATAGACCTTTTTTTCTTTGACAGTTGCCAAAGATTTGGCTATAATTAAGAGGTTGGAAAGATTTAAACTTTAAGCAAATAGAATGAAAATTATAAGAAAAAATTATAAATTATATGTGTTAATAAATTGGTGAAAAGATGAGCTACCAACATAAAAACCTGGCTGATGGTAGATGGTTTGAACTTTCGTTTCCGGTTCAAATGGCTAATATTGGAAGTGAAGTCAATCGGGCTATTAACTGGAAGAATAAAAATAATCCAGAATATAGCAGGCAAGCTTTCGAACGAGTTTTAGAACTTCTCCATTTAACCATTTCTGACCCAAAAAATAAAAAACGTCTCAGAGAATTAACCCGTCTTTATGAGATCTTAGCTGACTACTTTGCTTTTGACAATGAATATGGCTCTACTGACCAATCCTGGCAAAATTATTTCTTGGCCTTCAATTATTTAGCACGAGCAAGGTATTGATATTTGTCAGCTAACGAGACATTATAGAATAATATTCTTCTCTTCTTTTAGGTATTGAACGAGTGTAACTTATTTTTTTCATATCAAGTTAATTTAAAAGACCATCGTTAAGCTAAATTGGTTAGTAAAGGAGAGAACAGGATGGCTTACCAAGGCATAATCAAGAAATACCCTTTTTTTCTTTATCCCTAATCCTAAAGTATATCTTTGTGGTTTGGTCAAAAATCCATTTCGAATGATAAAGCCCTGATCTAAGTATAATTCAATTCCTATATATATTCGTTGATGGCTATCAAGATCACTAACAAATATAGCGGCTGGATTAAGATCTAATTTAAGACCAACTCTATAATTAAGAGGCAAGCTTTCTCCTAAAAATGGCTGGTTGATATTTTTGACCATCAGGCCAAAAGAAAGATTTTTAGTTGCCTCATATAAAAATCCTAGATCAATACCAGTGGAAGAAACTTTTCCGGCCTCAAATATTTCTAATCTTAACCATTTAATATTTAAACCTAAATAAGAGTTTTTAGATAAAGAAAGAGCATAAGATAAAGACAAACATTTTTCTTGGTAGAGGTCTTTTCCAAAAAATTGGATATCTAAAGCTAAGGTTTGATGTTTTTTTAAAGGAAGAGTAAGGCTTAGTGATTGATTTCTTAATGGGGAAAGATTAAATAGTGATTGGTAGTTACTACTTATGGTAGGAAGGATGAGCTTGCTAAGACCAGCAGGGTTATAGTAAATAGCATTATAATCATTAGCTAAAGCGGTAAAGGCACCACCTAATCCTTGGGCTCTACTCCCCAGTATCTTATCTTCAAAAGCAGCAAATATGGAGGTAGGAAAGATTAAGATGATCAGGATAATAATTTTACTGATGAAGGGCATCAATTGTCTTAATACCTAAATTTCCGAATTTTTATAACTATTTTATAGCTATAAGTTGGTAACCCTTTAAAAATAAAGGGAATTAACCCCGGTTATTGTTCCCGGTCATAGTTATAGTAAAATTATAATTCGGAAGAAAAAATATGTCAAAATAAAAATAAAGATTATGGCAATCGGTTAGTCATTGGTATTTTTAAACCAATCTTCAAGGCTTGGCTTTTTTAATCTCTTTTGAGCAGTTGGCCAAACAATTATCAAGATAGATCTGGTTAATATTCCTTTCTTAGGCTGAGAACCAAAACTTACTTTCTTAGCAAGGACAGGAGGTCTTAATTTTCGTTAATAAGTGCTATCGACGGCATTAATTTAATTTTCATTGACTAAGAATAGACTTATTTGATATATTTTTTTAGTCGTGCTAGACGGGGAGCCAGCGGTGCCCTGTAACCTGCAATCCGCTATAGCAGGGTTTAATTCCTACCCTAAGTTTTATTAACCATTAGATAAGTTTTTAAAAAGTAGTGTTGATAGCTAAGTCCTTTGCAATTATTTATTACCTAACTCCGCCAGGTCTGGAAAGAAGCAACGGTAAGTAATGGGTAATTGGCAAGAGGGCTGCTTAGCTGGAGCTAACCATTAAGAACTTACTTTTAGTTAGAAATTAAAGGTAGGTGCACGACTAAATTTTTTTAATAAAGATTTTTAATAAAGAGTAAGAAAAATAAGAAAATTATGAGTTATGTAGCCTTAGCGAGAAAGTGGCGGCCACAAAGATTTGAAGAATTAATTGGTCAAGAACACATTACTACTTCTTTAAAGAATGTGATCTTGGGTAATCGAATAACCCAGGCTTATCTTTTTGCTGGTCCTCGGGGAACAGGTAAGACTACGGCAGCTCGGATCTTAGCGAAAGCTATAAATTGTCAAGAAAAAGATCTAAATTTTCGACCTTGCAATAATTGTAACTTTTGTTTAGAAGTTACCAAGGGTAGCTCTTTAGATGTATTAGAGATTGATGGGGCATCTAATAGAGGAATTGATGAGATTAGAGAGCTTAGAGAAAGAATAAAGTTTGCACCGGTTAGTTTAAAATATAAGATTTATATTATCGATGAAGTCCATATGCTTACCGAGCCAGCTTTTAATGCCTTACTTAAAACTTTAGAAGAACCGCCTTCTTATGCAATCTTTATCTTTGCTACTACTGATCCTAATAAGGTTCCCCTAACCATTCTTTCTCGATGCCAGAGATATGATTTCCGAAGAATTTCCAAGGAAGATATGATTAAGGCTTTAGAAAGAATTGCCCAAGAAGAAGGGGTAATCGTAGATTCTTCTGCTTTAGATTTAATCTCCCTTAAGGCTACAGGAAGTTTAAGGGATGGTCAAACCATCTTAGAGCAGTTAATTACTTATAAAGGAGAGGTGATTAAGAAAGAAGATGTCTTATCCTTATTAGGCAAAGCTTCCTACGAAAATTTAATTAATCTTAGCCAGTCCATTAGTTGTCAAGATATTACCCGTTGTTTAAGTTTAATCAAGGAATTATACTATCAAGGTTTAGATTTAAAACAATTAGTCTTTGATCTTCTGCAATTTTATAAGGATTTATACTTATTAAAGATTTCGTCTCACCTGGTTGAAGTATTAGAATTATCAAAGAATGAACTTGATCCTTTAATGGAACAGGTAAAAAATTATTCTTTGGAATATTTAAAAAATATCATTGAATGTTTAAAGAAACTTTATTCAGAGCTTAAAGGGACAGATCATCCTAAATTAATCTTAGAATTAGGGATGATGGACTTAATAGAGCTTAAAGATAAAGTTCCTATCTCCCATATTTTAAGCCAATTAAAAGAGATCGAAGAAAGAGGTAAAGCAAAAGAGCTTACTTTTTCTTTAAAGAAAGATGACAGTGTTTCTTTGTTATCTGAATTATCCGAACATTCTTCTTTGGAAATTATTCCTTCTTTAAATTTAGAAGAAGCTCAGAGAGGATGGTCTTTGTTATTAGAGAGGTTAAAAAAGAAAAAAGCATCTTTAATTGGTTTTTTAAGCCAAGGAGAGATTATAGGAATTAATAATGATACTCTTATCCTTGGTTTTAAAGAAAGTTTTTATTCTAAAATGATAGAGAAAAAGGAAAATAAAGAGATTATTGAAGAAGAAATCAGAAATGTGTTTAATCAGGAACTAAGATTAAAGATTGTTGCTCAAAAAAAGAATGAAGTAAAAAAAGAAGAAGCTGATGAATTAAATTACAGTTTACTATTAGATAGGGAGCCGGTAGTTAAAGAAACTTTAGAAATATTTGAAGGGCAAATAATAAGCATAAAGAATAAGTAATCGTTAGCTAACAATAATGAAGAAAAAATAATGAAAAAGAAATAATGAAGAAGATAAGAATTATAGAATTAAAAAGAAGTTGGACCATGGCTGGACCTGAAAGCTTAATCTTGTCTGTTGCCAAAAAGATAAATAAAGTACTTTTTGATCCTCTGGTTATCACTTTTGGTCTTCCTAAGACCCCGTCTCAACCTACTTTATACCAAATAGCCAAATCTATAAATTTAAAAGCCGTTGATCTGCCTTCAAAATCAAAATATAATCCTTCTATTATTGCAAAAGTCTTGAGCTTGATTAAAGAATATGATATTAATATTATTCATACTCATGATTTTAAATCTAACCTGATAGGACTTATCACCGCTTTACTTTATAAGAAACCACTTATTACTACTATTCATGGTCGTCTTTCTACTCCTTTTAGAGTAAGAATATACGAATCCATTGACTCTTTATTAATTAGATTTTTTGATAAGGTAGTGGTAGGATCTAATGATTTAAAAGAAAAGCTAATTAAAAAGTGGAAAATATCTCCTCAAAAGATAGAATTAATTCACAATAGCGTGGATATCCTTCGATTTAACCTTCCTCTTGATAGTGATCGAATTAAAGCTGAGTTTAAAATCAAAGAAGATGAAATAATAGTTACTACTATAGGCCAGCTCAAAAAAGAAAAAGGAGTAGAGTATTTATTAGCCGCCGTTCCTAAAGTTATAGAAAAATTTAAAGAAGTGAGATTTTTAATCTGTGGCGAAGGGGAGTATAAAGAAGAGTTAATTAAGTTAGCTGAAAAATTAAACATTACTAAAAATGTAATCTTTACTGGTTATTATGATGATTTAAGTCAAGTCTTAGGGGTTTCCGATCTATTTATTACTCCTTCCTTGATGGAAAGCTTACCTATTGTAATATTAGAGGCAATGTGTGCCGGTCTTCCTATTATCGGAACTAAGGTAGGGGATATTCCATTTTGTATAAATAGTAAAAATGGTTTATTGATAAAGCCAAAGAGCAGTGAAGAAATTTCTAAGGCCCTAATAAAACTATTAACTAATAAAGAAAAGTTAAAAGAAATGGGAAAAGAAAGTCGAAATTTAGTTAAGGAAAAATTTTCGGATGAAGTTATGGTGAAAAAGATAGAAGGTATTTATTTAAGTTTAATTAATTCAAGAGTTAGCCATGGAAGATAAAAAAAATGGTCGATTAATAAAAGGCATTAATAGATTAAAGATGCTTTTAACTTCTCCTAATGCCAAGAGCATCACCAGATTTCAATTTGCGGTCACTTATTTATGTAATAGTCGTTGCGCTACCTGTAATATTTGGAGAATTTATCATAACGATCCTAACTTACTAAAAGAAGAGCTAACCTTTGAGGAAATTGTAAGAATATTTAGCTCTATAAAGGACATGAAAGACATTAAGCAAATATCCTTCACCGGAGGTGAACCTTTTTTAAGGAAAGATTTTGTGGATATCTATTTGTTCTTTTCTAAGATATATGAAAATTCTTCTCTCTATCTTGTCACTAATGGCATAAATAATCAACTAATTATAGATAAAATAGAAAGAATTAAGAAGGAAAGTAGTCTTTCTCGATTAAAGTTAGGAGTTTCCTTAGATGGCATTGGAAAAAATCATGATAAAATCAGGGGCATAGAAGGTAATTATGAAAAAGTTTTAAGTTTGGTCAATTTTATAAAAAGTAGTTATCCAGAAATAGAGTTAAATTTAAGCTTTACGATTAGTGAAGGTAATTTTAGAGAAATTGAAGAAGCTTATCGAATCTCTAAAGAGAATAAAGCTTTGTTTTCCTTTAGATTTGCTCAAGTTAGTGGTAGTTATTATCAAAATAAAGAAATGAATTTTATTTGGCCCAAAGAGATTTTAAAAGAAGTAAGTTCCACCATAGATAAAATAACAGGTGATATGGATCAACATCGAGATCTATTGGAAAAACTTTTTAGACTTGATGTCCATTTCTTAAAAAGACTGGTAAAATATCAAATAGAACAAAGAAGAATCTTTAATTGTTATTCTGGCACTCATTCTTTTTTCCTTGATCCTTACGGAAAAATATATCCTTGTATTAACTTATCCAGTGTTTATGGAAATGCAAAAGAAGAAGATTTTAATAATTTTTGGTTCTCTAAAAAAACTAAAAGTATTAGAGAAGGAATAAAGAGAGGTAAGTGCCATTGTTGGACAGAATGCGAAACCATTCCTTCCTTGCAAAGAAGCCCTTTGCCTTTAATAAGTAATTTCCTTAATTTTATCTTTAAGTTACTAAACTATAAAAATTAAATATGGATAAAAGATTAGATCTTTCTATTACGATCATCAGCCATAACCATGGACATTTTTTAACGCCTTGCTTAGCATCTCTTTATAAATATGCTCAAGGATTTACTTTTGAAGTCCTTCTAATCGATAATAAATCTGACGATCAGACCGTAGAAATTATAAAGAATAATTTTCCAGAAGTAGCTTTAATAGAAAATAAAAAGAGGTATAGTTTTGCTAAAAATAATAATATTGGGATAAAATATTCCAAAGGAAGATATATTTTACTTTTAAATCCTGACACTACTTTTTCAGATAACGCCTTAAAAAAGGTGATAGAATTTATGGATGAACATGAAGAAGTAGGTATTTCTGCTTGTAAATTACTAAATCCTGATGGAACTATTCAAGATAGTTGTCGTAAATTTCCAACTCCTTTAGCTATTTTATTTCGAGGTTTTAGACTCGATAGATGGTTTAAGAATGTCCAATTCTACCAAAATTATTTAATGCACAACTTCGACCATAATTTTTTAAAAGAAATTGATTGGGCTTTAGGAGCTTTTTTATTTGTAAGAAGGGAAGTAATTAAAAAGGTAGGGATGATGGATGAAAAATATCCTTTATATTATGAAGATATAGATTGGTGTTTTAGAGTTAAAGAAAGTGGGTGGAAGATATATTATCTACCTCATGTTTCTATTACTCATCACTATCTAAGGACTTCAGCAAAAAGTTTTCTTAATAAAAGAAAGATCTTTCATTTGATTAGTATTGGTCATTTTTATAATAAACACGCTTTAACCATGTTAAAAAACTCAATATGGAAAAGGAATAAAGAAAATGTCTATAAAAAATAATTGTAAAAAGAATAACCTAAAAAAAGTTTACGAAAGAGAAAGTAAGTTTTGGGATAATCAAGTAACCTTTTCTCTTAAGGATGAAAAAGATCTATTGGTCGATGAGGATAACTTAAATGAATTAGAAAGTTTTATTTTTGAAAGATTGGGTGACTTAAGAGATAAAAAAGTTTTAGATTGTGGATGTGGGTCTGGAGTGCTTTCTACTATTTTAGCTAAAAGAGGAGCTTTGGTCTCTGCTTTTGACATTTCTTCTGAATCAACTAAGCTAACTAAGAAAAGAGCAGAAATAAATGGAGTAGGGGAAAGGGTCGAGGTAAAAGTTATGCCTTTTGAAAAACTTGGTTATTCTGACCAATGTTTTGACTTAGTGGTTGGTTACTTTATTCTCCATCATATAGATGTAACTAAAGGAGCTCTTGAACTAAAAAGAGTTTTAAAAGATGAAGGTCGGGCTATATTCTTAGAAAATTCTAGTCGTAACTTTTTATTAATGATGGCTAGGAAACTTCTAACTGGGCGCTTTGGCATTCCTAAGCATGGATCGGCAGATGAAATTCCTTTGGGCAATAAAGATATTAAACAAATGGGCAAGATTTTTAGTGAATATAAAGTTCATTATAAGAATTTCTTCTTTTTTAGGCTTCTAGACGAATTTATTTTTAAGGGAAAAAGTAAAGCCGTGGCTAAAATTTTAAAAATATTAGATGTATTTTTTTATAAATACCTTCCCCTAATTCGACAATTTAGTTATCTTCAGATTGCAGAGTTTAACAAAGTAAAAAATTAGCAGCAATTTTAATTATGAAAAAGTTGCCATGAAAAGATTGTACTTCTTTAAGTGTTGTTATAAAGTTAAAATGTTATAGTTTATTATAGCATATGGCATAAAAATAAAGGTTTAACTTTATGGAAAAGGTATCTATCTTTGTAGCTTTTACAGCAGGAGTTTTTACCTTTTTTACTCCTTGTTTCTTTCCCCTTGTGCCCACATACCTTGTTTTTATTACCGGCTTATCATTTAATGATTTGCTGACCAATACTTCCTTAAAGTTGACCAGGAATAACTTATTAATAAACACCTTCCTCTTTATTTTGGGCTTTTCCATCATTTTTATACTTTTAGGCGCCTCTATTACTTACTTAAGTAGTTTATTATATGAATATCAGGATATTTTTAAGAAGATAGGCGGAGTGGTAGTAGTTTTCTTAGGTTTGTATATCTTAGGAGTTTTTAAGATAAGTTTTTTACAAAGAGAATTTAAAATACATTTAAGACAAAAGTCGTGGGGGGTTTTAGGATCTTTTCTGACTGGGGTTACTTTTGCTCTTGGTTGGTCACCTTGTGTAGGGCCAATCTTAGGATCTCTTTTAGTTTACGCCAGTACCACCGCTACCTTGTATCAAGGAATTTATTTGCTGATTTTTTATTCTTTAGGCTTAGGAATACCTTTTTTATTGGTATCTGTCTTGTTAAGCACCTTTATGAGCTATTTTGATAAATTTAAAAAGTCATTACTTTTCATAAATAAAGCTTGTGGAGTATTTTTAATCTTAATAGGAATTATCATTTTCTTAGATAAATTTAATGGTCTTCAAAGATTGCTTTAAAAGTAAATTAACTTAAGGAGGAAATAAAAGATGAAATTCATTCATAGGTTACTACTCTGGCTTGAAGTTGTTTTAGGCATAGTGATTGTAGTCATAGTTGTTTTTGGTTTATACCTGATAGTAGTTTCCATTACTCAAGTACAAACTGTTTCCTTAGGTAAGTTTCATATTATTTTTGAAACGATCTTAAGTGATCTTCTTTTGCTAATAGTGGGGCTGGAAATGGCTGTGATGATGATTCAACGAAGAATGGAACTTTTGCCAGAAATTTTAGCTTTTGTGGTAGGAAGAAAGCTTCTCCTTATGATTCCAAATACTTATGAACTAATAATTTGGGTATTGGCTGTAGGGGCATTGTTTGCTATTCGGAAGTATTTGACTAAATGTGAAGGCTGCCTTAAATTTGAGCGATTAATATTAACAGGAGAAATTAGGCAAGACAAAAAAGATGAAACAGTTAAAACAGTTACTTAATCATGAGAAATTCTCAGGTTAAAGTTTCGGGTAAAAAAAACATGTAATCTCTTGTTTTATAGCACTTATTAGTCAAAATTTGACTTAGAGCAAATTAATTTTTAACTCCAAGCAAGTTTATCTTTTATTAGTTGGTATTATTTCCTATTTCCAGTTTTTGTTGATAACGACTATATCATTCAAGCTATCACCCAAATAAATCAGGTTTGCAAAAAAAGTAGTTAAAGAAGAAATTCTAAGGAAAGGAAGGTGCTATTATGGCAATTCGCTATCCTGCAGTAGCAGGAACATTTTATCCTAAAAGTGAAAAAGCTTTAAGAGCCCAAGTAGAATCATTCTTAGATTTTACTGCTTCTAAAGAAGAGGTATTAGGAATAGTATCTCCTCACGCTGGATATATCTATTCAGGAGGCACCGCTGGTGAGGTTTTCTCTAAAATTAATTTAGCTTCAACTTATATCATATTAGGTCCTAATCATTCGGGTTTAGGGCAAGAATATGCAGTTGACAGCAAAGAAACATGGCAAACTCCATTAGGCGATGTTTTGATAGACAAGGATTTGGCCAATAGCCTACTGAATAATTCTACCCTTTTAAAAGAAGATAATTTAGCCCACATTCAAGAACACTCTATTGAAATCCAACTCCCCTTTTTACAATGCTTACATAATGAGCCCTTTATGATTATTCCCATTTGTATAGGAGGTAGAGACTTAGAAGAACTTAAACAACTTGGAAAAGAGATTGCTTGGATTGTAAAAGATTCTCCTAAGAAAGTTGTGATTATTGCCAGTAGCGATATGACCCACTACGAATCTCAAAATATAGTCTCTAAAAAGGACAGTAAGGCTATTGAGGCTATCTTAGACTTAAACGAAGATGAGCTTATGGAAAAGATTAAAAAGTATAACATCTCTATGTGTGGTTATGCCCCCACGGTCATTATGTTAAAAGCAACTAAAGAGTTAGGGGCTAAAAAGGCTATCCTGGTAAAATATACTACCTCAGCTGAAGCTTCTGGTGATTATAATCATGTGGTTGGTTATGCAGGAATTATGGTAAAATAGGCTAAACTAAGTGATAGAAGATTATAGTTTTGGACAAGTTAAGATAGAGGGCAAGGTTTATAAACATGATCTCATTGTTTTCCAAGATCAGGTTAGCTCTTGGTGGAGAGTAACAGGCCACCAAGTAGTTAAAAAAGATATTGAAGCTTTGGCAGAGCAAAGACCTGAAATTATTATTTTTGGCATGGGTAGCTCTGGGTTAATGAAAGTAACTCCAGAGGTAAAAGATTATTTACACCAAAAAGATATTGAATTTTTAAGTATTCCTACTAAAGAAGCCACTCTTTATTTTAATCAGCTTTTAAAAGAAAAGAAAGTAGCTGGCGCTTTTCATCTCACTTGTTAAATAAAAAGAAGTTATTAGTTTATCAATCTTTTACTTTATGGGCTATATGTCCAAAATACAAAGCCAATGAAATTAAAAGGATTCCCCCAGCCAGACAAAGAATATTAAGAGGTTCTTCAAATGAAGTATAGAGAACATGTTTAAAGAACATTACTATCAAGATCATTATAATTACTTTAGCTAATCTATCCTTTAGGTCATCTAAGGTCTTTATTAGTAAAACATTAGAACCACGAGTATCGCTTTCTGCTACTTCAATCTTGCTGATAAATAATTCGTAAAGGCCAAATGAAAAAATAAGAAGAACTACCGCTAAAAGATAGTCATCTATCGCTCCAATAATACGTCCTACCAGGGCATCATGAAATGCACCATATGGTTCTGTGAAGTGACCCAACATGTAATTCCAGGCGTGAATAGCTATTCCTAATACATCATAGGTAGCTAAAAGAAAGAGAATAATAGCTGAAACCAAGCTGGCAATTACTGCTAAGATAACAATAAACTTACTATTCCACAAAAATGATTCAAATATCTTTTCTAACCAATTCATTTCTATATTTCTCCTTACCGAGTATCTTCTTCGTCATCCAATAAACGTTCAGCTATCAGCTTTTAGTTTTTTAACTTAGAAAGAATCACTTGTTTTTTCATTTATTTCACCGCCTTTGCAGGATTTTCTCTTCCTTTTTGCTGGCAACTGACCGCTGACTGCTGACTATATTTCCTACAAATCTACCGGCTTGACGCAACGAAAACCTATGTTATTAAATCTATAATCTGGCTTCATAAAACCTCTATAGTTACACTTACAACATTCTTCTCTATCAGCAAAAGAGCCACCTCTGATTACCTTATATCTCCCTTCTTTAACGCCAACAGGATTGATAATTACTCCTTTCTCATGGCATTGACTATAATAATTCCAATCATACCAATCCAGACACCATTCCCATATATTTCCAGCCAGATCAAAACATCCATAACAAGATCTTCCCTGCGGATAAGTAGCGACTGGAGAAGTTTTTCCTATGTTACTTCTTCCTCCATTACAAACATTATCCTTCCATTCATCACCCCAGGGATAAGCTTTTTTATTCTCTCTTCCCTCTACCCATCTTTCTCCTCGAGCTGTTTTTTCCCACTCTGCTTCCGTCGGTAGTCTTTTTTCTGCCCAATAAGCAAACATTAAAGCTTCATGCCAACTAATATTTACTACCGGCTGGTAAGGTTCATCAAAATCAGGCACAGGCTGATGGTCAGGATTAAACAGTTTATATTGAGCATTGGTAACAAGATACTTATCTACCCAATAATCACTTAAGAACACCACATGGATGGGGCTTTCACTTTCATACTCCTCTCCTCCCATCATAAACTCTCCTTTAGAAATTAGCACCATATCCTTAGGTGTATCTCCTTGGTAAAACAAATCTCTTTCAAAGGGTAATATCTTCATTATTTCTCTTGACTCAACTGGAGGATAGGATATTAATTTTCGATGATCTCTTCTCCAAAGCTTCTCTAATTATATTTATTACCTCTTCACTAGAGAAGGGCTTTTTTAAAACCCCAACCACTCCTATTTCCATAGCTTTCTCCAAGGTTTCTGGATTAACATTTCCTGAGATAATTATAGTAGTTGGATAATATTTCTTCATACTAGACATCTTCTTTAACCACTTTAAGCCATCTTCTTGATTTAAGAATAGATCTAACATTATAAGACTAATTTCTTCAGTAAGCAAAATCTTTTCTGCTTCGACTAATCTTTCTGCTAAAAATATTTTATATCCATAGTCCTTTAGTAAATTTCCTAAAGTAACTCTTACATTCTTTTCATCATCAATAATTAAGATACTATAACTCACTTTCTTCTCTCTGACTAGGTAAATAGACAATAAATTTAGTACCCTTGTTTTCTTTGCTTTCTACTTTAATCTTACCTTGATGTTCCTCAATAATGCTTTTGACAATAGATAATCCTAATCCCATTCCTCCCCATTTTTTACTATAATAAGGCTCAAAGATTAAAGACAAATCTTCTTCTTTAATCCCACAACCATTATCCACTACTTCTATTTTAATCATATTTTGGTCTTGTTCTGTCTTAAAAAAGACTATCCCTCCCTCGTACATCGACTCCACGCTATTCTTGGCTAAATTAGTAAAAGCTCTCTTCAGAGAATTTTTATCTAAAACCATCAAAGACAAATTCTTTGAAAACTCTCTATGAAATTCAACTTCAGGATATAACTTTTCCTGAATCTCGATTACCTCTTCTATTATTTTATTAATATTGTTTAATTTAAACTCTAATTTAGGTAACTTAGCAAATTCTGAAAACCCATGGGTAAGTCGGTATAGTTCTTCCACTTCTTCTAAGATAATCTGGCTACCTTCTTTTAAGATCTGTTCAAATTCAGGGTCCTTTTCTTCTTGTTTTCGAATAATTCTCTCTATAGATAATTTAATAGGCGTTAAAGGATTTTTTATTTCATGAGCTACCTTTTGAGCTACTGCCTGCCAAGTAGTTTCCTTTTCTGATTCAATAAGTTTCTTTTGAGCTTCGACTAAATCTTCTTTCCCTTTTTTAATTCTGGCTATCATATTATTAAAAGCCTTAGTTAATTTTACGATCTCATAAATCTTACTTCTTTCTCTTATTTGGCAATCTACATCTCCTAAGGATAGTTTTTTAGTTCCTTCTAATAAATACAGAATGGGGGTAGTAATAGCTTTAGAAATTAACCTTCCCGCCACTATAGCTACTATAACCATCAAAAATAAGACCAACAAAGATCCTATATAGATACTCTTCTCTATAGTTTCTTGGAAAAACTTTAACTTTTTATATTCTAGAGATAGTTTTTTTACAGACTCTTCTTGGCCTTTGGTCTTAATTAAGGATTGATCAATAAGTCTTTCTATGTCAGGATTAATGAATAATTTAATATTTTCTCTTAGTAAAATATTACTAATTAAGAATATAGGTAAGGCAGAAACAAGTGCTACGATTAAGAAGATAATGGTCAGCTTTATACGAAGTTTCATTTTTTCATAACCTCTGACTTTATCTTTGGAATTTGATTAGCCCAGTATTTCATCAAATCTAGCTCTAAATGAGAAATAGTCTTAATTTTACCTAATCTTGCCGAAATTTGATAGCAATAACCTTCTCCACTATTAATTTTCTCTAAAGGAAAAGAGATCTCTATGGTGTTCCAAAACTTTTTAGCTTCTTGAAAAGAAATAGCTTCCTCTTTTTTGCCATTAGCTACTATTTTATACTTCTTACTTATCAGGTCATAACTTATGGTTTTGGTAAGCATCTCACTTCTTACCACTTCTTTTCTCTTCCTTAACACTCTTATTTGCTCAATCGTATAATCTATCTTTACTAAAACCCCACTTTCAATTAATTCTATAAGTTCTTTAGCAGTAGCATTTCTTAATTCTGCCGAGAGATTATCCTTTATTTCCTCATGACAGACCACCAGAGAGACAAAATGAGGAATATCAGTAGAACGAAATATCACGGGCACTAAGAAAGTTTGAATAAGACTATAAATAAGAACAAATTTGCCTAACATTATCTCTAAGTTTTACCTTTCATCCTAACCATTTCTTTTTTTTATTAGTGGTCAAAAATTAATTCGAGGTCCTATAGAGACTATCACTCCTGACAGATCAATTTTTGGTGCTCCTTCTGCTACCTTGCCGGCTTGCTTTAAATTATCTATTTTGGCTTGAAGATAAAAAATGCTTGTTCCAATATCTATCCAGCGAGCTAATTTATAACTACCTTCTAAAATAATTTGATATCCTATGGTGTCTCCACTAACAAAAGCACTCTTAGTATAGTTTGTTTTGTCTTCACTGTCTTCACTTACTTCCCTTACTTCTTTCCATAAAGGTTCTATAAGTTTTTCATAGTCTACACCATACCAGCCTACTCCTGCTCCAATGGCATAGTTAAACTTTCCTTTGGGCACTTTATAAAAAGCATTTAGGGTGTGAAACCCTCCGCTTAAAAGTGCACTTTTGCATTTTTTGTTTTGGTCAGAAAAACCACTACTTTCACCATAAAACCAACTACCTATATAACCTAACTGGAGATATTCATAAAAAGTCCACCTAAGAGTTCCTCCACCCATTGTTAATCTTTTAATCTCACTTAATTGTAAGCTATTCTTCAAATCATCATTTAATTCTTTTAAAGATGGACTATAATAAATTGCCCAAAAAGGTGCCCCGCCAAATCCTCCATAATTAGGATCCAACCAAGCAGGAAGCTCATTTTGAGCCTTTGCTGTTGAATAACTTATTAAGATTACTAAGAACATTAAAGAGAATATCTTGCTTAACTTCATCTTAACCTCCAGGTGTTAAATAGATTTTTCTTTAAAAACTTATCATAGAAAATCATAGAAGTAATATAATTCTTAATCTTAAACTCGTCAAGGTTTTTTACAGCAATTCTAATTATGAAAATTTAGGTTCTTTCGTATTTATTGTGGATATCTCCTAGGATTTAACAAGCCTCAATGTTGTGATGCTTAATACTCAATCCCCTTTCTTCTCTGAATTCCCACATCATATGGATGCTTTATTGCTTCTATCCTGCTCACTAAGTCTGCTTTTTCAATGATTTTTTGTGATGCACCCCTGCCTGTCAGGACTAACTCCAGATTCTCCGGCTTAGCCTCCAATATATCCAATACCTCATCCTCTTTCAGAAAACCATCACGCAAGGAGATGTTTATCTCATCCAATATGAGCAGGTCGTATTTGTTTTCCCTGTACAGCCCTTTGATAACCCCTAATCCTTCAAGGCATTCATGCCGTATCTCATCAGCGGTAATATCCTTATGAAAATGTGGATGTTTTTTGGCAAAACCGAAGATATCTACACCGAGTTTTGTTAAAATCCCATGTTCAGCATATCCCCATCTTTCTGGTTCTTTATGAAAATAGATATAGCCGACCCGAAGGTTCTGTCCCCTTGCCCTTATTGCAAGCCCTATTGCCGCAGTTGTCTTACCCTTGCCATCACCTGTATAGATGTGGATTAAACCTTTCATGCCTGTCCTCCTCGTATGTATGCAATATGTAGAGACAGGTCTAAGATCTGTCTCTACTATTTTTTAAGATTATACCCGCGAGGGGTAATCATAAATTTACCCTTTACATAAGTTTTGGAATTGCCTATAATTATAGTTGTAAGCATGTCAACCTTCTCTGAAGAAAGCATTTCCTTAAGGGTAGTTATCTCTATTTCCTGGTTTTCTCGATATGCGTTCCTGACTATGCCTACCGGGGTCTGGGGGTTTCTGTGTCTCATCAAGATATTCCATGCAGATTTTAACGGCTCTATCCTCTTTTTACTTTTGGGATTATAAAGTACTATCACAAAATCTGCTTGTGCTGTCAGCTCAATCCGTTGTTCTATCAATGCCATATCTGTCAATAGGTCGCTTAAGGAGATAACGGCAAAATCATGCATCAATGGTGCGCCAAGCAAACCAGCACATCCGGAGGCAGCTGAAATCCCTGGAATTATCTCTATCTCAAGCCTGCCTATCTCCTCTTCACTTAAAAGCTCCAAAATCAGTCCTGCCATGCCATAGATACCGGCATCCCCGCTTGAGATAACACATACCCTTTTTCCTTCCAATGCCTTATTTATCGCCTTCTTTGCCCTTTTTATCTCCTCGGTCATGCCGGAAGAGATAATTTCCTTGTTATTTACCAGTTCCTTGAGGAGACTTACATAGGTTTTATACCCAACAATAACCTCGCACCCATCTATTGCCTCCCTTGCCCTTTGACACAAAAGACTCATATCACCGGGACCTATTCCTACAATACTCAGCCTTCCATGGCTATGGCTATAGTCACACCATTTAATTTCTGTTTTTTTACTATTAATCCCGCATTCCTGCCAGCTAATAATGCACATGGCTCACACACCCCCTTTAATCCAACATGTCGTTCAACAACATCACTATGAGATATTTCCCCATGGAAACATCTAATCTGTTCGTTTGGGATAAAGATCAGGGGAAGGTTTAGTTCCTCACATGCCTCTATCAACCCAATCTCACCCTTTTTCAGAGAGGCTGTTGCTGCCAACCGTATCCCTTCTATTTCTAACCCTTGTCTATCCAATGTGTTAAGGATGGCATCCCTTACCGTATCATGGGTTATCCCTTTCCGGCAGCCTATTCCAAGGATTAACCTCTTGCGAGCCTCTGTCCCTGTGGTAATAACAGGTATAGCATCCAATACAGCAGCCACCCTGAACGCAAGCTCATTTGCCCTGCCTTCGTGCCCGGAGAGTACGCTTATGGCAAATCGTCCGCTGGTATCCACGCAAACAATCGCCGGGTCAGTATGCTTACTCTTAATAAAAGGACTAATCACACGAACCACAATCCCTAACGCCGCAATAAATATCAATCCCTCGTATTTATGAAAGATACGAGCAACCATGCTTGCAAGAGATTCATTCTCATCCCTCTTAATAACCGTTATCCCATCAAGCCCTTTTAATAGCCGTTCTGCCAATGCCTCACCATGTTCATTTATCACCAAAACAGCAACCATCATTTCTGTCCTACCCGATAAAGGTGCGTGAATTCCTGAGCATAGAGCCTGCTTTTCTCAAACCCTTCCCTTTTCAGCACATCCCCTACGATAATCAATGCCTGCCTTTTTATCCCTTCATTCTTCACCTTATCGCTAATATCTGCAAGTGTACCCCTGATTATCCTCTCATCATCCCATGATGCCTTATAGACTACGGCTACGGGTGTTGTTTTCTCATAGCCGCAAGCAATCTTATCAACAATCTCATCTATCCTGTCTACACTCAAGAAAATAATAAGGGTCGCTTTTATCTGAGCAAGCCTTGCTATATCCTCGTTATCCGGCACAGCCGTTCTTCCGGAAGCCCTGGTGATGATTACTGTTTGACTTATCCCGGGGAGGGTCAGCTCTTGTTTCAGGGCAGCGGCAGCAGCACAAAATGAGCTTACACCAGGGACAACCTCATACTCAATTCCTTGTTCCTCACACCACTCTATCTGTTCAGCAATAGCACTGTACAGGGATGTATCCCCAGTATGGATTCGGGCTATAGCAGCGTCTGTGTCCTTATATTGCCTATATATTCCCACAACCTCTTCTAAGGTCATGGCAGCAGAATTGTATATCTGAACAGCTTTATTATGGGCAAATTCAAGTATCTTCTCATTAACTAAAGAGCCGGCGTAGATAATAATATCTGCGTTTTCTATAACCCTTTTGCCTTTTAATGTTAACAATTCAGGGTCACCAGGACCTGCACCAATAAAATAAACCTTAGCCACTTTTTAGTACCTCCATATCAGGTAAGGTAAGCGTTCAGCCGTCAGCTATCAGCAGTCAGAGAGAGCACCATTTCGAATTTCGAATTGCGAATTGCGAATCTGAAGAAACAGAACAGAATCTCAAATTGTGAATTGCATGGAGCACCCCTGGCAGAAATTGCGAATCTGTTCCATTTCTACAGATTCACAATTCGAGATTCGAGATTCGCGATCTTACTATCACCATTGAAAAATAATTCAAATCCCCTGCCCTTACATCCCTGATGTCCTTAAATATTGCCTCATCTTCCATTCCTGCCCTTGAGATATATGTTGCCCTATCCAGCATACCCATAGAGGTAAGGGCTTTTACAATATCGCCAAATACCTTGTGAACCTTCATAAGTATAACAGTATCAAATTGTTGCAGCGTTTTCTTCAAATTGTCTATTGTCAAGGGTGCTGCCGCATAATTTGCCGGGAGGATGGCAATCTTTTCATCAGCAAGACCAAGGGGTATCTTTAGCCTTGATGCGGCTGCAGTTATGGATGATACGCCAGGGATTATCTGAATATCCATCCCAGACCTGAGTTCAAGCAGCCTATCGCAGATATAAAAGAATGTGCTGTAAAGGGTAGGGTCACCAAGTGTAATAAATGCCACATCCATTCCCTTATTAATCCTGTCAAGGATTGAGTCTGCTATCTTTTGCCATCCTGCATCCATCTCACAAGAGTCAGATGACAGATTTTTTTCTTCATCTGCCTCCTGCCTCCTTGTCTTTCTCATCGGGAAATATGCAGAGATAATCTCCTTGCCTTCAAGGTTCAATGCCCCCTCTACAATAGACAAGGCAAGGCTTTTGCCTTCTTCCCTGCCCATAGGAACACAGATACAGGAGACGCGATTAAGAATCCGTATTGCTTTCAGGGTCAATAATTCAGGATCCCCAGGTCCTACCCCTATAACAAAAAGGCTGGCTCTGGATTTTGTCTCAAGGGTTTGGTGTTTGGAACCAGAATTCTGAAGCTTGAGAATAACCACACTTGGTTCTGAAAAAGCCGCATCAATAAACCCTTGCGGTTTTCCCTCTACAACCCTTTCATCCTTGCAGCCTAATCTTTCACAAACATACATTGTTATTGGAAGGTTGTCGGTAAGGGGTGAGGTATCGAGTATCTTTGCTATGACAGAAGGGGTAGTCATTCTGTCTGTAAGAATAGCCATCTTGTTGTGTTTTATAAGGAATGACGGCACATCCCGTATTCCATATCCAAGCCTTTTTGGGTCAGAGATTCCATGAAGACTCATCAGGAAGGCATCATCCCATGTCTCCCGTATCCTTGCAAATGCCGCCTGAATACTCGATAAATCAGGAAGTATCTCCACCATCTCCCTTCCAAACTCACCTATAATCTTCCTGCCAATCCCAAAGAACAACGGATCCCCGGAGCAAAGAATGGTAATGATTGCTGAGGGTTGGCAGGAAAGGGCAGAGCGAATGGCGTTGATAATTTTACCTACGGCTATCACTGTTACCTTGTCTTTGGGAAAATTGGGAAAATTACCGATATCCTCGTTTTTCAGCAGGACATCAAGAAGCCTGTCAGATGGGAGAATAATCATTGTTGAATTGCAAATTATCTCCCTTGCCCTTGCATCAAAGGGTCGATAACCAATACCAATAAGATAGATTTTACCCATCATACCTTCCTTAAAATATATGTGTCCATCAGCCAACCCTTTTCCTTTTTAGCCTCACCCTTTAATCTTTTAATCTCCTCGATTACATCCCTTAATTTCCCGGAGATTAAGATTTCATCTTCGGTCCCCAGATAGCCTCCCCAGTAAATATCAATATCGGTCTCCTGAAAGCGTTTATAGGCAGAATAGGAATCCAACATGACAATGGCATTTGTAACCTCATCAGCCGAATATTCTTTCAATTTTCTGCCGGTAGTAATCACAATTGGCTCCCCGATACGATTTAGGGGAATTTTATGCCTTGCAGTCAAAACCTGAATACTGGTTATTCCTGGTATCACCTCATACTCAAAATCTATTATTCCTTCTCTAAGTATGTGTTGTATCATTTCTAAATGTCCATCATATAACGAAGGGTCGCCCCAGACAAGGATAGCCCCGTTTTCATCTTCATTCATCTCATTTTTGATTAATCCGGCAATAACTGCTGATGTTTCCTGACGCCACACCTTAATCTCCTCAGAATATGGCTTGCAACCCTTTTTGCGTCCGGGAATCTTTGCGATTACAACCCTATATGTACCACTATCCAGATACTTTTCTAATATCTCCTTCCTTATCTCAAGAAGCTCTTTTCTGCCCCGTCCTTCTTTGTCTAAGAGGAAAAAGACATCTACCTTTTTCATCGTGTTTATCGCCTGAACAGTAAGGTAATCAGGGCTACCAGGCCCAATTCCAATAAGATATATCTTCTTCATCATTCACCGCCTTTTTCTCTCAAGCATGTTGCAAAGAGTGTGCCATTTCCATCTTCGGGAATATCCTTTAATGGAAGAGCAGTAACATTATCAGCAAGTCTGTAAACTTCTTTGCCGGGATATACCACCCAGAGATGTTCAATCTTTAGATTTTCCAAAGCAATCTTCATGGATTTCGTCAACCGAGGGGCATCTACATATTTAAATTCAACGCCCCAGTTTTTCCCTCTATGCTGCCAGAATAAATCTATCTCAGCGCCTGAGTGGGTACTCCAGAAATAAAACTCCTGCTCTCTTTTTCCAACGCTTCGGCATACACACTCTAAGGCAAAGCCTTCCCATGAAGTACCCAGTTTATTATGCAGATAAAGCTGGCTTAAGGTTTCAATACCTATGAGAGAATGAAACAAGCCTGAGTCTTGAAGGAATATTTTGGGTCTTTTAACAAGCCGTTTCCCAATGTTAAGATACCATGGCGGCAAAATCCTTACCATGAAGGTCCCTGCCAAAATCTCAAGATATTTTCGGACTGTCATATCGGAGATTCCAAAAGAGCGGGCAACCTCCGAATAATTAATGATTTGCCCATGGTAGTGGCTGATCATAGTCCAAAACCGCCTGAGCGTATAAGCTGGAATATTGATACCTAATTGCGGTATATCTCGTTCAAGAAATGTCGTAATGTAGTTTTCCCGCCAGAGCGTGCTTTGTTCCTCGGTTTCAGCCATGTAGGAGTCAGGTAATCCACCCCGAATCCAAAGTCTAAAAATGTTTTCCCGGCTAACATCGTCTATCCTGAACCCACCAAGATAATAGTAACCAATCCTGCCGGCAAGCGATTCGGAACTCTGCCTTATCAGATTACCTGAAACATTGCCAAGTATTAAATATTTCTGGCTGGGGTTGTTATCCACCAGATAACGAATGATAGGAAATAAATTCGGTAGCCGTTGAATTTCATCAATAACAATTAATCCTTTCAAGTCTTCAAGTGCAAGCTGTGGTTGTTCCAACCTGGCAATATCTCTCGGATTTTCAAGATCAAAATAATGACTATAATCAAATCCCCGAGCTATGGTTGTTTTTCCGCACTGACGAGGTCCCAGTATTGCAGTAACCGGAAACATACCGATTCGCTTTAAGATATTCTGAAAATCAATCTTCCTCTCAATTATCTTCATCATAAAAGCCCTCTAACCGTTCAGCTATCAGCAGTCAGCGGATGAAGGCTGACACCTGAACGGTTACAAAGGATACCATAACATCATTGAAATATCAAGCAGAAAATATGATTTTTCAAGCAATGTGCAATTCCTTCTTAGGCATATAGTATCTACTCAATTATGATGGGGAAGGTCGGTAACCGGTAATCGGTAAATGGTAATCGGTAAGAGAAACAATTACCTGATTACCTGCTTACCCGATCACCCGATAACTGATTACCGATTACCACGATTTATTGAGAAGATACTGCATATAATCTTAATATCTCCCTTCTCGCCTCACCAATTGTGAGTGGGATTCTACCAAATGGAATATTATCCTCATGCTTCAATCTATAAATCAACTCTGCCATTTGAGGCAATCTTAGCCTTACATTCTCCATATCCTCCGGTGCGGTAAATACATCCTCAGGAGTGCCGCCTCTGACAATATGCCCCTTGCTCAAAATATAAAGCCTGTCAAGGAATAAAGGGACAAGGTCAACTGAGTGTGTCGCCATAACAATGGTAACGCCATTTTCCTTATTTAACCTTGTCAGGAGATTCATCATTTTATATTCACCCATTGGGTCAAGTCCGGCAGTCGGCTCATCAAGGAGCAATATCTCGTGTCCCATAGATAAAAGTCCGGCAATACATGCCCGTTTCTTTTGCCCAAAACTAAGATTGTGGATTGATTTTCCTGCATAATCGTCCATCTCAACAGCCTTTAGTGCCTCCTTAACACGGCTGATAACCTCATCTTCCGCAAACCCCATATTTATTGGTCCAAATGCCACATCCTCAAAGACGCTTGTAGCAAAGAGCTGGTCATCAGGGTTTTGAAAGACAAGCCCGATTTTTTTATATATCTCCTTTGGCGATAGCTTTTTAATGTTAACACCGTCAAGAAGGATATTTCCCTCAATATCTTTTAACAGTCCGTCTATTGCCTTTAGCAGGGTTGTTTTCCCTGAGCCGTTTGAGCCGAGAATGCCTGTAAACTCTCCCCTTTTTATCTCAAGGCTTATGTCAGACAAGGCTATTGTCCCATCCGGATATTTGAACGAGTTTATCTGAACAGACAATCTTCTGACTTCTGACTCCTGACTTCTGTATTCTGATTTCACATCTTCCATACAACCCCCACAACAATAACGAACAGGACAGAGAATATAACCTCAACAGTTTTGAAGGGTTTGTGCTTGAGTATCGGTATGTTACCGTCATAACCCCTTTGAATCATGGCTACTGTGATATGGTGGCTATGGTCAAATGCCTTAAGAATGAGAGAGCCTGTAAGGGTGCCGAATGAACCCAATCCACACTTTATATTGGAGTATCCAAGTCGATTCTTCTGGGCGTTATAAATAACCATTGCATCCTCAAGGAGAACAAAAATATACCTGTAGGCAAACATCAATATCTCAATAAATCCTTGCGGAACTCTCATCCAGGAAAGTCCTGCTGCAAACTCCACAAACGGCATAGAAAAGCTCATAAAAACAACAATTGATACCGCACCCAGAATTCTGCTTGCTATCATTAAGCCCTCTATCAATCCATCGCTATGCCCAAAGATTTTTATGCCCATAATATCCAATGAGAATAACACATCGCTTCCAGAGAAAAAGAATTTCAACAAGACTATTATTGAGGCGATAAAGACAGGCTCTAAAAATCTCAGGACAAAGACCCTCAAGGGTATCCGTATCCTTATGCAGAGAGCAAGACAAAGGATTGTCATGAATATTGGGAGGACAAATCCCTTATAGCTTAGAACCATGGCAAGAATAGCCAGACTGATCATGATCTTTATCCTTGCATCGATTTTTGAAAGCAGAGAACGGTTACGACCATTCCCTGCGGTAAAGTATTCTGAAAATATTTCCATAATCTTTATAGGTAAGTATTCAGCGGTCAGGTATCAGCACTCAGCCAGAACCAGGAAAATCAAACGCAAAGATGAACTCCACAATTTTACACTTTCTTGCTTTTCTGCTCTAACATCGCTAAAAATTGATACCTGACCGCTGATAGCTGAACGCTTACTTAATTTTTAATTTTTCTCCTTCTGAATCCCAAAGCAATAAGCCCAATAAATACCAGAAATCCAGCAAGAAACAAATACGGGATTGGGGCAGATGAGCCCCCTGCAGCAGCAACATCCTTCATCTCATAGCCCTTAATAACCTTTGCTGTCTTCCCGCCGGGTGTGGATGTCTTCCTTTCGGGTGCTCCAGTTTGCCTGTTTACCTTCTGCTTTCTATCTTCTGCCGACTGCCGACTGCCGACTGCCTCCTGCCTACTGCTTACTGCCGACTGCCGACTGCCATCTGCCTGCAAACCGCGTATCGCCCTGGTTGCCTTCATAAGCCCATTGGCATCACCCTTTAGCCCAGGCACAGACATCAATACCCCTGTGGTAAATTTTGTCAGGGATGGATTGTTGCAGGTATGGTCGCAGCAGGCAAGACCAACCTCTTTTACGGTTTCTGCATATTCTTTGGCAAGCGTTTCTATTACCCTTTCGTCAGGCTTCCAGTATTTCTTTCTCACTGTCTCAAGCATCCTGGCTACAATGGATTGATATGCCCACATATTCTTTGAGCCGCGAAACATATCCTTTATCCCCAACTTGTTTCTATCCAACACATAGGTCTCATACATCTCGTTCCACTTGGCGGCATCGACAGCCTCAGGCACGGTTACCTGCCATCCCCAGAGGTGTCCTGTTACCATATCTATAAACCTTGTCCCTGCATATCCTTCCTTCATCATTGCCTTTATCCATTCGGGGTTCAGATACCTTGTCCTCATCTCCCTGCCCATCATCTTTTCAAGGGTTTCTTGCTTGGGCATCCTCGGATTTGCCATGTTGGTAACATAAACCTCTGGTGTCTTACCGTCTATTGCCCGAATTGCCATTGCCGTACCGCCAAGATATTGGAAGAAATCGTCGTTATCTAATGTTTGATAGACATTTCCTGAACGGCTGTGAACAGCCATCTTAGAGCCTGAAAGGGCATTCTTAAATACCTCAAGGCTAATATCCTTGTAATCCCTCTCTATTTTTTCTCCCCAGAATCCCTGTCCATAGAGATGGCTCATTCTCATAAAATACACATCAGCTACCTGCTTTTCATTATCCCATGTATCAGACAAAGGGATGACAGTAGATAGATTTGTTCCGTAAGCACCTGAAGGCACGGTAAATAATCTTACCCGTGCTATCCGCTCTGCCATATCCTCATGAATACCCTTTTTCATCAGCATCTTTTTTGTTCTCAGCACATTTGCCCTTAAAATATTGTCATCCTCATCCTGCTCTTTTGCCAAGCTCACAGCCTTGTCAAGTAATACCATAAGGTTGGAAAATAAATCCCTGTAAAGCCCCGATGGAACAATGGTTACATCTATCCTTCCCCGTTCGAGTTCTTCCCTTGAAATAGCCTCAACCCCGATAACCTTTCCCCTTTCATCCCATTTTGGCTTTATTCCCATAAGATACATAATCTGCGATTCCATCACCCCTTCATGCCTTATAGTCTCCACGCCCCATAGATTAAAGGTGAGTTTGTCAGGGTATTCGCTGTGCCTCTGCTTGTAGCCTTCAATCAATTCCTTTGCCAGATTTACCCCCATTTTATATGCATCCGGTGAGGGTATCTTGCGCGGGTCAAAGGAATAGAAGTTTTTACCTGTAGGAAGTGAGTCTGGATTCCTTATGGGGTCGTTACCCTGCCCTGCTGTGATATATCTACCGCTAAGGGCAGCTATAAATGAGTCAAGTTCCCTTTGTCCGCTTATGGCTATCCTCTCCTCCAATTCTGCCAGCCGTCTTTCCTTCTCTTCCTTACCCAACCCCTCCTCAATGGAAAGAATTGCCTCTGCTGTGCTTTTCCTGTATTTCTCCTCTGGAGATTTTCCAAAGGTATGCAATCCAAATGGTGTTTGCTTCTCTGCTATCTCCTTTATGTAATGTTCGAGTATCTCTACCTCTTTTCCTGACTTTATTGCCTCAATCTTCAGGTCAGTCAATATGCCCATCCTTAGGCTGAGTTTATTAATCTCTTCAAGCCTCAACTCAGCCAATGTCTGGCTTTTATCATTTGCCACAAGATAATCATTGATAGATGCTGCCAATTCTTTTAATTCATTGTTCAGCCCTGCCGTATCAAATGGCGGGGTCATATGGTCAATGATAACTGCCATGCCTCGCCTCTTTGCCTGTAGCCCCTCACCAACATCATCCACAATATAGGGATAGATATTTGGCATGTCCTGTATCAATATCTCTGGCGGGTCTTCATTGGTAAACCCAACCTCTTTACCTGAAAGCCATTCATGGGTGCCGTGAGTGCCGATATGAGCAACTGCATCTGCCCCAAAGGTTTTCTTGAGCCAGAGATAAAAGGCTATGTATTGATGGTGCGGCGGAAGGGTAACGGCGTGATATAATTTTTTTACATCCTGTTCCCAGCCGCGGGAGGGTTGTGGGGTAAAGAGTATGTTGCCGTATCTTACCTGAGGGATAACAATATTCCCCTGCCAGAGCATAATTTTATTATTTTCTATTGTGCCCCAGCTTTTAAGAACAGACGCCTTGAACCCTTTAGGCAGTTCCTCAAACCATTGCTTATAGACATTAATAGGGATAAGTACTGCCTGACCACTTTCGGCTAATTTGTCAATCTCTCCTTGAGCCCAATTGCCAATATTCCTGCCATAGCTATGAATATCATTAAAGAGTTCATCCTTGCTTTTTGGATGGTTTTCTCCCCCTGTATCGTATCCCTCTGCCTTTAACCGGTTCAGTATCTCAAGCAGACTCTCAGGCAGGACATTAAGGTATGATGCCCCAATATTCTGTTTGCCGGGCGGATAATTATAATAGATAATTGCCACCTTTTTGTCTTGGTTTGGTTTATTCTGAAGATTTATCCATGCCTTAACCCTGTCTGTAAGCATTTTTATCCGCTCAAGGATAGGCTGCTTCCTTATGTATTCAATCCCTGTCTCCCTATCAATCATTTTTTCCTTTGAGGCAATTACTGTGGGCTGAATAATTCCAGCCATTTCAGGGATGGCTACCTGCCATGTCCGCTCAAGAATATCCAGCCCAACAGGGGATTTTCTCCATTCATCATTTGATTGGGTATAAAGGGTTATGGCGTCAATAACAGGCACATTGAGCCGACAAAACAATGGTACCGCCCTTTGAGCGTCCACACCTATTTTCAGAGACATGCCGACAACGGCATCTATCCGTCCCTTGCCTCTTTCATCAAAGAAAAATCTCTCAATCGCATTTTCAGATGGATAGCCGTACACAGGCAGAACATTAAAGCCTTCTTTCTCAAGACTTGCTATAACCGCATCTACATGTGCCATGTTATCAGAATCAAGTGAGCTTTTATAAAAGGTGAGCCCTATCCATTTATTATGGGCATACGATTGGTGTGATTGAGAGTAAGATTTCATAAATTCGTCAAAATTATCCGCAGCCCTTTTTCCTCCTTTTTCCTGCTTAAGATAAATGCCAAAATCAGGAACAATCAAAGGCTTTTTGTACTTAATATTGAGTCCAAAATCCCTGCTTAAAACAAAAAGTACCATATTTTTTATATTTTCAAAGCCATTCTCCTTGTAGTATAGCCCAACCATTTTATCGTCTATAATTCCCATATTATGATGTTCTTTGGTGTAGCTCCCACCCAGCCCATAGACCTTACCGCCATTTTTTATTACCTGTTCAATATAGGGCTTTGCCAATTCTACTGCCTGTCTGTCCATTATAAGGAGGAAAAAGACGACCCTTGAATTTGCAATATCTTTTGCAACACTTGGGTTATTCTTAATGGAATGGGTTGTATAGACATTGAAGCCTATTTTTTCCCTCTTAACATCTTGCGGGTATTCCTTTTCTATTGCCTTGACTACATCTATGGCTATTTTTGAATGGCTGTCGCCCATGAGAAAGCTGACCGTTAGCGGCTGGGCATGGGCAGGGCACAGGAAGCAGGGGAACAGAATCCAGAATCCAGAAGTCAGAATCCAGAATAAAGATAGAAACAATCGGACTCCTGTATTCTGACTCCTGACTCCTGACTCCTGTCTCCTGTCTTCTGTATTCTTCTTCTTATTCCGGTACATAAACCACCTTTCCATTCTTTAGCTGATATGCAATTCCAAGTCTCGTGCCTTCACCGCTTAGCTGCGTATCAGTTACCTTTTTCACCTTAATCTCTTTGCCCTTCTTGGTAATTATCTCTATCTGACCGTCAGCGGTCTTTTTGGTAATGGTTACCTCTGATTTTGGGTCCAGCAGGTCAACCATATCATAAGCCATAAATAAGGCAATCATCATGCTGACAATAAAGACTACGCTGGCGTCGAAAAGATTTGCCACTCCGGCAATAGGGTCCTCAAGCAGCTGTTCGTATTTTTCAAATCTTTTGTGTCTTTTCAAAAATCTCATGCTTAGCTCCTGATTTGTAATAGTTCAGCTAACCGCAAAGGCGCAGAGACGCAGAGAAAAACTTAAAGTTTATTGGCTATACGCTTAATTCCATTCCTTAAGACAGAAATATTGAAATTGATCAATAGGCTGCACCAAGAAAGTCTTTTTCCTGTGTCTGATTAATTTCCATACTCTGTGCCTCTGCGTCTCTGCGGTGAACCATTACCTTGATTTTACATCTGCATTTCGCAGCGTCAGCTCTGTAAGATATTCCATCTCCCTCATATCAGCTCTGAGCCATTTTTCTTTTACTATAGACATAAGATATGCGGCCACGCTACAGGCAAGTCCCACAACAACGGTTGTAAATGCAGTTACCATACTTCCAGCCATTTTAGGCATATCACCCTGTGCCATGGCAGAAAGGGCAATGCCCATAGGTATCAATGTCCCCATGAGACCAAGGGCAGGTCCAACCCGAATGGCAAATCTAACCCTATCCAATGATTTGACCAAATCAAGCTCTGCTGACTGAAGGAGTCTCTCCAGCTTGATGTCTAATTCCGCTGCCTTGTCTTTGCACTCACATTCAAGCATCAATTGATACCTGCGTAATGGCAGTGATATACCCTGCACCCTCTCGATATATTCACGCAAGAATCCCCCAAACGAAATAACCATCCAGAATGTAAGCAAAGCAATCCCGGCAACCACCGGGTAAAAAAGGACAGAGGAGACGATATACAGATATGTCTCAAGTCCCGCAAGAATATTCATTGTTTAATCCCCCCTTGTGTTCTCTTTGCGAAAAACCCAATCAGCATTGCTGAAAAAAGCAGAGCAAATACCCCAATACTATTATTCAAATCAATATTGTTTGTCCCTGTTAGAAACGATCCGTATATCCCCTTTGCCTCTTCAATCTTTGGCGGTAGAACCAGTGTTGCAAGAAAATAAAGACCTATGCCTATCATACTCAGTCCAATGTTCACATTTGAATTACTGATGCAATTCATCCTTATCATGATAATGATAAGAAGGGTTAAAACAACAAAGGATGTGCCAATGCACAATCCCACAACTGGTGCAGGGAGTTTAATCACATTTAATGCTGCCCATGTAGAAAAGGTTATAGCAGCAACGCAAACAGGGCAGGGAATCCACAGAAATATTGCAGAGTATTTAGAGCAATGCTTGTGCTTTGTATTGTGCAGTAGATATATCCCCCATATCATCAATCCTGTTGCCATCAGCATGTGAAGGTATGGACCCTTTCTTAACACAGGCTCAAACAACTGGAACAGGCGACCTGAAAATGTCGCGATAAGTACAAAGGCAGCAAGATAACACAAGAGAATCAAGACTATGCCTTTTTTCCTTAGCCCTCCAAACCCAAGCCCAAAGCCAACCTTAACAGCAAATATGCTTAAGGTAAAGAGCATTCCGCCAATCCATAGAATAATGCTTAAATCCATGTTATTATCCCTCTAACCTAAAGGCTATATTTACCCTTAGACTCAACTCCTCTCTCTTTAGTCCCTCTGGAATACACAAAAATGGGCTTGCCTTCTTTACGCTCATGACAGCCTCATCATCCAGAATTTTGCAGCCTGATGAAGCGGCTATCTCAACATTCTTTAATCTTCCATCATTAGAAATACAAAATTGAACCCTTACCACCCCTTCAATCTCTTTTCTTCTTGCAACCTGAGGGTATTTTTTATTTCTTTCTATCTTTGCCTTAACCTTAACTGTATATTCCTGCAGCAAATTATCTTTAATAATCCCCTCTTGAGAGGGGTGGCTGCGAAGCAGACGGGGTGTGTTATCCCCTATAATCCGGGATTGTAATGGTTCAATGCCCTGAAATTCTTCTGCACAGGGCATACCCTGAACAGCACAGCTTTCTGTAGGGCTCGGTCCCTGACCGAGCCTATTTTCTTCTACTGCCTGAGTTTCAGCCGCACATGTGAGTACATGAGGTGTATCAAGTAAGGTTTTAGACAGTACTTGTGGATCCAGCATCTCATTTGTCACAGCAGGACTTGAGGTTTCGGTCAATGTCTGTGGTATCTCCTTCGGCATAGGAGCTGCCTCTGTTTTATGTAATGCCTGCGTTCTATGCAGCTGGACATCTTTAGCATCAGCTTGCATGCCCTTATCGTCCAAATTTTCTAGTAGTGAAACCATTATCAATCTCTCGGTATTCTTTTGCACCTGATCAGGATTACTGAAAATATTTCCCATCGTAAAAAAAATGATGTGCAATAAAGCAGAGATGATGAGACTACGATTCATCTTTTCCTTTTCCTTCTTGCTGCAATAATGCTACTCCTTCGGGGTTGCTTATTTTTTCCTTCCATCTTCTGTATTTAATCCCGAAGGAGTAGCATTATTATAGCATTCATTAATTAATCAACTATAATTATTTTATCTGTTGGTGCTGCTTCCCATGCAACACAAGATTTGTTTATACCCATAAAACCGAAAACTATCAATATATGGATTAGGGCAGATATTAGAATAGATACCTGAATGCCTGAGTAGTTACTCATAATTCATAATTCCCTTCACCATTACCTGTAATGTTTGGAGGATCTCACTATACTCAACATTCACCTCTACCTCATACGCCTCCAGGAGATTTTTGGGGGTAAGTACTTGTTGAGAAATACCATCACACAGAATCCTGTGATTATGCAATAAGATGAGCCTGTCGCAGAATCTTGCGGCTAAATTCAAATCATGAATAACCATGACTGTGGTAATTCCATGTTCACGAACTAATGTCTTCACCAGCCCAAGTACCCTCATCTGGTGTTTTATATCTAAGTTTGCCGTTGGTTCATCCAGCATAAGTATCTTGGGTTCCTGAGCAAGTGCCCTGGCAATGATTACAGCCTGCCGCTCACCACCACTTAACTCATTTATTTGTCGATGTCGAAAGCCAATGGTATCGGTTTTTCTCATTGCCTCTTCACACACCGCTAAATCTTGTTTGGTGACACCAAACCTATTTTCTTGATGGGCATATCTACCCATTAACACTACATCCTCAACCGTAAACAGGGGTGGAATGAATATGCTTTGCGGCACCACAGCCATAATTTTGGCAATCTCTTTTCGGGAAAGGCTGCTTATATCTTTGTCATCCAACATAATCTTTCCGTTTAATGCACGCTTTACACCGGTCATTACCTTAAGCAAGGTAGTTTTACCCGCACCATTTGGACCGATAATGCCTAAGAATTCTCCCTCAGAAACATGGAAGTTAATCCCTTCAAGCACGGAAAATTCACTATAGGATGCTTTTATGTTTTCTAACCTGATCATTTTACCACCAACTAACTGATTTTTTCCTTCGCCGTAATAGATACACAAAATATGGTGCACCGATAGCTGCCGTGATAATACCTATAGGTATCTCCATCGGCTGAGTAACTGTTCTGGCTAATATATCAGCCAGAACAAGAAATATGCCACCACCCAGGGCAGATGCCGGCAGAAGGATATAGTAGTTAGGACCAACTATTAATCGGGCTATATGAGGGATAACCAATCCTACAAACCCAATTATTCCAGAGACAGCAACAGAAACAGCTGTAACAAGGCTTGCGGCTATTAAGAGTATTCGCTTACACCATTCAACATCTACCCCAAGATGTAATGCCTGTTCCTCACCAAAGGCAAGGACATTCAGTTCCCTTGAGAACAGATAAAGCACTATAATCCCACAAAGTATGGGCAGAGCCACAATCTTGACATCCTGCCAACTACCTGAGGCAAATGAGCCCATCAACCATAACACTATGTCCCGCAAGGTATGTTCAGAGGCAATCAGCTTCAGGAATGAAACAGCTGCATAAAGAAAGAATCCCACAGCAATGCCTGATAAAAGCAGTGTTTCAGTTGGAATCCTGCCCTCGGTTCTGGCGATATTATAAACCACAAATATGGTTGCTGTAGCACCCAAGAAAGCCATAGCCGGTATGGTTAGTCCACCAAACACCGTACCAATACCCAGTACCATGGCCAAGGCTGCCCCGCAAGCCGCACCTGCAGACATACCCAAAACATAAGGCTCGGCCATGGGATTACGGAATAAGCCTTGCATGGCTGCCCCTGATATGGACAGCCCCATACCTACAAGCATGGCAAGTATAACCCGCGGTGTGCGAATATCGAGCACAATTGTCTCTGCAATACTATTCCAGTCAGGCTGAAAAAATAACCCGCAGGAAATCTTATGTCCCCATATCTTGAGAATGACTAATGGATGGATAAATACAGGACCTATCATTACCCCAATGATACACGCCATGACTACGCCAATAACTAATATAAAAAGATATTTCTTTTGTTTACGGCTCATCTATTTGCCCTCTTGATAGTTACTATTCCCCAACAGAAACAAAGGATAAATACAAGAATCATAATTACAAGGGAATTTATATTCACTGGCTGTCCGAGAAAACTTGCCCGCAAGGCACTACTTGCATGGGTTAGTGGTAAAAAATTGAGTCCTGCCTGAATAAAATACGGCAGTTTATTTATCGGGAAAAATGTTCCACAGAAAAAAGACATGGGCATAATGAAAAAGTTAGAGAATGTAGCTGTGTCCTCATGTGATTTGGCTAAAAAGCCGGAGATAACACCAAAGCAGGCAAAGATTAAGCAATTCAATATCCAGACAGCCCAAAAGACATGATTGACAGGAAATCCTGCCCCAAATATGCTTGCGGCTATTAAAACAAGGGATGAGGCAAAAAGACCCCGCACTACGCCGGATAAGACCTCACCAAGCATAATATCGACAGCCGTTACAGGGCTTACCAAATACTCATCAAAGGTCTTAAAGTGGAGTCTTCCAACCGTAATCGAGGTAGCAATCCATGTGTAAGAGTTGGTCATAGAGCTCATGGCACAAATCCCCGGCACAACAAAGGCAAGATAAGAAACACCATCAACACTCATCCCTCTACCCAATCCTAATCCAAAAGCAATCAGATAAAGCAGAGGGGTAATCATGGTAGAGAATAGATAGCCAAGCTTGGCTATCCTTTGCCTGAATATGATCATCTCTCGCAAGAATATAGGGTAAAAATTCATCTCTCAATCCTCTCCCCTGTAAGTTTAATAAACGCATCCTCTAAGTTTGACTTTCTGATAACCACATCATCAACCCGCTTTTCTGCAAACTCATACGCTGACTCTCTGGTATCAAACAGCCTGTAATTTGTTACTCCATCATCGAGTGATTCAACGACAAAGCCGCCTATTTTTGCCTTGAGTTCGGAAGGATTGCCAAGGGCAATTAGCTTACCATGGCTAAGGATGCCAACCTGCCGGCAAAGAAACTCTGCCTCTTCAATGTAATGTGTAGTAATCAGGATAGTTACCCCTTGCCGGTTTAAGTCGCGTATAAGATCCCATATCTGGCGTTTTATCTGTGGGTCAAGCCCTACGGTTGGCTCATCCAGAAACAACACCCCTGGTCTGTGCATAATAGCCCGACAAATAAGCAGCCGCCTTTGCATACCACCGGAAAATGTTGAAACCTTGCTGCCTGCCCGAGCTGAAAGCTCAGCCCACTTGAGTAACTCATCTATCCTTTCTTTTATTTGCTTCATCCTATGGAGCAAGCCATGGATATAAAGATTTTCATAGCAAGTAAGTTCTTTGTCAATATTATTCTCCTGTGGGCAGACACCAATCAATTGCTTTACTCTGCCAGCCTCTTTGACTACATCAAACTCATTGATTTTTGCCTGACCAGAGGTTGGTTGAATCAGTGTATTAAGCATTCGCATGCAAGTAGTCTTCCCGGCACCATTTGGCCCCAAAAGCCCAAAAATCTCACCCTTCTCAATATCCAGATTCAATTCATCTACGGCAACGAGATCCCCAAATCTTTTGCTTAAGTTTTCAATATGTATCATAATTTTATTCCTTTAATTAAAATTAATTAAAATTTCTCTTGACAAAAAGTATTATTTGATATATACTTTATATAGAATTACGATGAGAGGGCACACCTAAGGTTTCGTCCGAAGGTTACTCCCTCTCCTTTTTTTTGCCCAATTTTTTCTCCAAGTGATTGATGTAAATGTAATACTTATGAAATTTCCTCAAAAGAGCTGAATATTTGTTAGGATTGGGAATAAGAATATGCAGAAGTTTTCTTTTCTTCTCTAAGTATTCAATCAAACAATGGAAATCACCATCACCAGAAACAATAACTGCTTTGTCGTAGTTAGGATATTCAATCATTGTATGCAAAACTAATTCTGCATCAACATTTCCTTTTGCACGCTCTACCCCTTCTTTTTTATAGTAGAGCGTTGGCTTAAAGATGATTATATATCCCGCCTTTTGCAAAAATGTATATAATGCTTCGTTCCCTGCAACATAACCAATAAAAAGAAATGCTTTTGTAACTTTGTATTTGTCTTTCAAATAAATGTAAAATCTGGCAAAATCTAACTCCCAACCGCAATCTTTAATCGCCAGGTTTAAGTTTTGACTATCTATAAAGGCATAATTATTTTCCAAGGGTCTCATTTAACACCTCCCTCCACAATAGCAATCTCTTCTTCGGTCAAGCCATAAAAGCTATAATAATGCCACCCCGTTGGGGTTGTGGTTTGCTTGTTAAACCCCGAAGGGGTGACATTATTGTAGCTCTGGATGAATAAATTTAATCAAATTCCGCAATGCCTCTGGAAACCGCACTACGCTATGAACCGAGCTGCCGTCTATGGCATACACACGGTTATTTTTTATTGCCTTTACTTGATTAAAGTATGGTTTTTCTTTTATCGCGGCTATCCTGGTTTTTTTGTCTTTCTCTGCCCAATAGGTAATAACAATCACATCAGGATCCTTGCTGATTATATATTCATGTGAGATCTCTGGAGTCTGTCGATTGATATCACCAGCTAAATTAATTCCACCCGCCATCTCAATTAGTTCGTTGACAAGCGTTGGTTTACCATAAGTCAGATTGCCAGAACCCCACCAAAAATAAACAAGAGGCTTATATGATAGAGGCATCACCCTCTCTTGCAGCTTAGAGTTTTCTGTCTGTATCCTTTTAGTTATATTTTCTGCCTCTTTTTTCTTGCCAAGCAGCACCCCTAATCTTTTTATCTGCTCAATCCCATGGGACACATCCCGGGCAGTTCCAAACGAGGCATAGGGAATACCCCATTTCTTAAAACCTTGAGTATATTTTCCCGGTGCCTCAAGGGAGTCATAGAGAATAACCAAGTCCGGGGAAAGTGAAACAATCTTCTCAATATTGATATTGCTAAACCCTCCTACCCTTGGTTTATCAAGCACTTGAGGATATTTTTCGCAAACCCATGTATAAGACAAATCTATTTTTTCCGGCACACCAACGATCTTGCTGCCTGCACCCATTTCAAATATTGCAGGTATAAGCGTCGCACTTACAGCCACAATCCGCTTTGGTATTTTATCCAAAACTATTACCCTGCCAAAGTCATCCTTGCCTATGATCTCTGCATTGACAGGAAGAAGATTTACAAAAACACTAATGATAGATAGCAAAATTATCGAATTAATCCTCATTTCTACAGTACCCCCTTGATACCTGCGACAATCTGTTCACGATTCAAATCCTCAAGCTCTAAATATTTTGCACCCATTGCCTCTGCTATCTCCAATGCCTTACTAAGACTAAGAAAGCCTTTTTCCGTATTAATCACTAAGGATCTTATCCCTGCCTCTTTTATCCTCAAGGCAATATCCTTTGCCTCTTCTATGGGCGATTTTGTCTTGTCTGTTCCTGCATTTGCCCTGCCATCTGTCAAAACTACCAGCAGGGGATAACAATTTGTATCCCTTTTCTTCTCCTGCATTAACACCTCATACCCTCGTAACAATCCTTGTGGAAGCGGTGTTTTTCCGCCGGTTGGCAATTCCTTGAGCTTATCCTTTGCCATCTCTACACTCGATGTAGGTGGAAGTAGAAGTTCAGCCTGATTACCCTTAAAAGCTACCAGCCCTACCTTATCCCTTTTTTGATAGGCATCGATCAACAATGAAAGTATGGCACCCTTAGTTTCAACCATCCTTTGATTTGCACCCATAGAACCTGATGCATCAACCACAAACAGGATGGTATTACCTATCTTTTTCTTTCTCACCTTTTGGCGAATATCCTCTTGCCTTATATTCAGGGCAACCCCATTTTTATCCCGATGTGCCTGATATGGTGATGCAGCCCTAAGGGTAGCATCAAAAGCCAGATCAGTGCATTTACCATCAGGCAGGGTGCTTCTTACATACCTGCCTGATTTAGAATCCGTGCAGGTGGTGCTTCGTCTGCCGGATGATGACCGAACATTACGATCCTGAGGCAGGATTATCCTCTGAACATTGTATGGTTCGCCTACCTCAAAATGTGTCTCTGTAGAGGCATCAGAGGATTGTCTTTCTGTCTGTTCATCCGATGGCGATTGGTCTTTTTTTTCCTGTTCCTGTTGTTGCTGCTGTTCTGTCTGTTGTTGTTGCTGCTTATGCTTATTCATGGTTTCCTGTAGTTTTTCTGTATCCATCTTCTGTTCCTGAAACGGCTTTCTTCGCATACGGTGTGGCAGTACCAATTCTGCTGCCTCCTTCACATCATCCTCAGTCACCTGTGTTCTGGAATGATACGCAGTCAATGTCTCTGCTGTTTTCATCATCACAATATCTGCCCGATGCCCGTCAACACCCATATCAACAGCAATTTGGGCAATCAAATTCAGCAGCTCATCAGCTATAGCCACCCTCTTCAACAACTCTTTTGCCTTTACTATTGTCTCTGAAAGTCGTTTTTCCTCTGCCTTCCATTCATGATAAAAGGAATGCGGATCCTGTTCATATCTTGCCCTGCGTTTGATAATCTCAACCCGCAGAGCAGTCTCCTTCACCCCCTCAATATCCACACACAACCCAAATCGGTCAACAATCTGGGGTCTTAGCTCACCCTCCTCAGGGTTCATGGTACCAACCAGCATAAAATGTGCCGGATGTGAAAACGAGACACCTTCCCGTTCTACTATATTTACGCCCATAGCCGCAGAATCCAATAGAACATCCACCAGATGGTCATCCAACAGATTAACCTCATCAATATAGAGTATTCCCCGATTAGCCGAAGCCAACACACCCGGTTCAAAGTGTTTTTCCCCTTTCTTGATTGCCTTCTCAATATCAAGGGTACCCACCACCCGGTCCTCGGTAGCCGATACCGGCAGATTAACCACCTTCATCTTCCGCTTGATAACCAATAAATCTTTATTCTGCCGGCAGCTTTCACACATCAGATGCACATCCCCTGGACTGCAGCCAAAAGGGCAGTCTTCTACCACCTCAATCTCTGGCAGCAGATTGGCTAATGCCCTCACAGCAGTGGACTTAGCCGTCCCCTTCTCACCGCGGATAAGCACACCGCCAATCCGTGGATTAATGGCTACCAATATAAGTGCCAGCTTCATCTTATCCTGACCAACTAATCCGGTAAATGGATAGACAGTATCTGCAAAACAACTCATGTTATTTTATCCTCCCCATTTTGCCTTAATCTCCTGCATCTTAGCCCCCCAGTCAGCCACATCCTCGGCAGTCAGAATATCTATTGAGCCGCCCTGAAAGTCACCGGTTACATCGCCCATTTTTTCTTCAATCCAGCCCTCAATCTCAAGATATGCGTCCTTGAGTCCGGCTAAGACATCCGGATCAGCATCCCACAGACCACGCTGGTGGGCTTCCAACAGCCGGCGGCCGATTTCTTCTAATGCCCAGGGGTTATTTTCCTCAAAGAATTTTTTGTTCTCCTCATTCAGGACAAAGGTGCTGGTAATGTCATCGAATATCCAGTCATCTACCTCTTGAGTAGTTGCCTCCCAGCCATAAACCCTGCCAATGCGTTTGGATATATCACCAGCCCCTTTGTAGCCATGTTGTTTCATCCCCTCAATCCATTTTGGATTGAGTAGTTTTGTTCGGACAACTCGTCTGACTTCATCTGCCATATCCCGAACCTCAATATGCTCTGGCTCACGGGTATCACCATAGTATGTCCTGACCTCTTTACCGGATAGATGTCTTGCCGCAGCAGTCATCCCTCCATGTGTACCAAAGTAACCGCAGCAGCCAAACAAATCGTACTCATCGCTGACTACCTTATTGTAAGTTATATCTACACTCTTCAGATTATCAGCCAATTGTTTGTGTTTCTCCTCCCCAAATATCCCTTTACCGTAGGCATAGCCATTCCAATAAACAAAGACATCGGACAAGTCCTTTTCCTCCTTCCATGCTGAGGCATAGACGGCAAGTTGCGTTCCTGCCTGATATGTCCCGGGCTTTGAGGCAAAGACGCGAAGGGTGGCATTTCGCCAGGCATCTTTGTTTTCTTCGCTCTCTCCTGCCTCTGCTATTTGAGCCAATGAATGCTTCCGCACAAAGTTCATCCGGGCCGGCTCCGGCAGGGAGGCCACGGCCTGAATAGCCTCATCAACAAGCTCCATACAGTTAGGGAAGTTGTCCCTGGTAATGCCTGAAACACGGATAGTAACATCTATTCGTGGTCTGCCCAATTCCTCAAGTGGAATAATATCAAATCCCTTTACCCTACCGTTTGGCTGCCAGAGAGGCTTTACCCCCAGGAGGTAAAATATTTGTGCCATGCCCTCGCCATCAGCCCACATAATATCCGAGCACTGCCAATAGATAGCAACATTCTCAGGGATTTTACCTTCTTCCTGCTTATGTTTTTTAATCACTGCATCAGCCAATTTCTGCCCTATCTGCCAGGCTGCCTTTGTTGGAATCCGATGAGGGTCAAGCGAATAAAAATTCCTGCCTGTTGGCAGAATATCATCCCTTCCGCGGGTAATCAACCCTGATGGACCAGGCAGGATATAGCCGCCGTCAAACCCATGCAGCAACGACTCAATCTCCTGAGATTCATCAATCCGCTTGTTCAAATCAACCAACCTTTCCTTGATTACCACAAGCGAGTCTATATATTCCACCTTCTTCAGCCTCTCACCAAGTATATCCTTAGCGAGCCTGTCCATGTCTTTTTCATCGATTGTCATCCTGCGGATAAATTCCCTGCAAAGGGTATTAATTTCCTCTAATAACTCCCCGTAAGCTTGATGGTGATGCGGACAAACCTTGCCGCTGTCTGCCAGCATATCAGACAGATTCATACCCATCATCCCGGCAACTATCTTTCGCAGCGAAACCTTTTCACCGGTGTCGTATCGCAAAATGGAGTTGATGAAGTCTAACCGCTTCTCACCTTCCGGCAACTGACCAAAGATATGCATCCCATCCTGAATCTGGGTATTTCTGATTTTAGACAGGATACCATGGGTTGCCTGAACTATTTCACCAAAAGGTAATGAATGAACCTCTGAATCACCTAATTCGGCAAGCGATAATTTTTTAAATTCGCAATTCGCAATTCGCAATTCGCAATTAACTTTTATCTCTTTGTCCAGATTGGTCTTCTGGATGGCATCCATAATCAGATGCTGCAAGGCATGAGCCCGTCCATGGTCAATGTCCTTCAACTGTTCATACTCCCCCAAGAACCTGCCGAGCTCCTCCAACTCCTCATAAAGCCCGCCTTGGGTCATCACCGTTTGCATGTGGTCAACCAGGGTGGCATAGCTGCGACGCTTAGCAATGGTGCCCTCCGGGGGGTTATCCGCATTGTAGATGTAAAGGTGCGGGATGTCGCCAATCCCAATGTCCGGATAGCAATCACCAGACAGGGCAGTGCCTTTGCCGGGCAAGAATTCCAGGTTGCCGTGTGTGCCGACATGGACAATCGCATCTACACCAAAATCGTATTCCAGATAACGATAAGTCGCCATATATTGATGTGGTGGAGGAATATCCGGATCATGTAGGATTTTGCAGACCTGTCCATCGCATCTTGCCCCGGCACAGCCACGCTTTGGCTGAACACAGACAACCGTATTCCCATACGCTACACCTGTAACTAATATTCGTCCATCGTAAACCATAGCCGGCGGCACACCATTTACCTCCTCACCCGGTGGATTTCCCCATGCATCACACATCCGCTGCCTGACCATTGGTGAAAGGGTATTAAACCATTCCTCGTATTCCTCTTTGGTTACCTGCTTCAGCACACCACCCTTTTTGACTATCTCATCCGTAGTTGTCCAGCGAAACTCACTGATTGCCTTGCGGTCCATAATCGTGGTGATAAGCTCCTTGCCGTCAGTTGGCGGCTCGACGGCATATCCCGCCTCTTTCATGCGATGCATTATTCGGGCAACACTTTCCAGGGTATCCAGATGAGCACCCCCTCCTACCGTGGCTTCTACTGAGGCACAAGGGTTGTTGTTCAGGATAAAAGCCACCTTACGCTCGGCGACTGGCTTTTGTCGAAGCTTTACCCAGTTAGCAATCCGGCGGACAACCTTACGGCACCGCTCCTCGATCGGCATCCGCTGTTGCAAGCCGCCCTTTTCATCACTTAAGCCACCAATGATAAAAGGCTCAATTACCCCCTCAAACTCAGGCATAGCAATACTCCAACCAACGCTGGTGCCTAATCCATGGGAGTCATTCTGCCACTCATCTATGGTTTTGTAATAAGAGGTTATGGGTGAGAACACCGGCACATCAAGCCTTTTTAGTATCTCCACCCCACTGGAAGCAACCTCCTTGTCGTCAAAATCTTTCCCCTGTGTATTACCTATGAAGAAATTCTGGAGCTTGATAAGGGCATCAATTCGTGGTGTTCCATCCTCACGCAGGAAATATTCACAAACCACCTCACCGCTCCCCTTGCAGCCTTGTTCTTCATTCTTGACTGAGTACGAAAATGCCGGGATGACATTCAAACCCAATGCCTCTAATTCACGAATAAGGGCATCTTCAACCTCAAGATTGTTATTTACCCAGTAGTGGCGGGAAAAAAGGATACCGACAGTAGGAATTTTGGATTGCGAATTGCGAATTGCGGATTTATGAAGATGATACCAATTCAGGTATTCCTCAATAGTGCCAAAGATTGATGGGGCATCCGGGTGATACAGCCCTTCCCATGGCACATGTTTTGGCTCTGCCGCCGATAGATCAAGCCCAACAACCTCATGGGCAATATATTTCAGCATATTGGTGAAATTTTCCTCACCACCAATTATTATATAGGAATAAGTTTTGGCAGCAACCTCCGGTTTAACGGTAGAAAGCATCCAGTAGGACGGGTCATATCCAATACAGACAATAGGAATCTTTTTGCCTATCTCCTGTAGCTTTGCCTCAATCGTCTCCCAAAAACCCTCGCTTGAGCGATAGAGAAGAATGGCATCAGCCTTCGCTGCCTCCTCAAGCACTGCCTCAAGAATATCCGGCTCATCAGCAAGTTTTTTGGCAGAATAAGCCTTAAGCTCAACTGATTCGGCAACATTTTTGCTTGCCTTGACAAGCATATTTAGATGGCTGTGCCACATAATAGCGACTATTCGCATAAAAATACCTCCCTCTATAATAATGCCGCCTTGTTGGGGTTACAGGGATACTATCCCCCTTGTCTTCCTGCATTCACAGGGGCAGGCTCTGTCCGTGAAGGCAAGCAGACTTCCGAAGTTTTCAAAACTTCGGAAGTCTAAGCGTTTTCCCTCACAAGGGGATACAATTAATATTTACATTTTACCTCAAAAGTAACCGTCCTCCTGGGTGCCTTGTAGTACTGGTAATACTCTTTGTCAAGGAGATTATCCACAGCCAGCGACAGTCCTATATTTCCCCTCAAGGCATATCCAATTCGGACATCCACTGTGTCCACCGTATCATACGCCCCATACACACCCTTTACCACATCGATATTATCAGAAGCAGCGTACATCTCCTTTACCCAGTGCCATGTGCAAGAGGCATCTAAGGCATTTCTATGAAAAGAAACCCCGAGATTATACATCTTTTCAGGCACATACTCAAAATCCTTTCCAACTGTTTTGGGTTCTGCTGGATTTGAGGTAATCTCTGTATCCTGCAATGTATAATTAGCAAAGGCATCTAACCCGGCAGCCAGTTTCATCTTACCCTCCATTTCAAACCCGGCTATCTGTCCACGACCTGCATTCTCCCGGATAGAATATGTCTCGGTAACCCATTTGTTATAAATAAGGTCATCTATCTTACTCTGAAAATATGTTGCGGAAATAGCTATTTTACTTAAGTGCTGGTCAATACCTATCTCCCAGCTTTGTGTGGTTTCGCAAGAAAGCTCAGGATTACCCACATAAGTTTTACTGCCGGATTTCCATGTTCTATACAATTCATAGATTGTTGGTGGTCTAAATGCCTTGCCCCATGAGGCACGAATACCATCCAACTTGTATAATCCTTTCTCAAATTCCGGCTTGTAGAGGAGACCTACCTTAGGAGAAAATGCCTGCTTTTCTTTATCTTCATATATCGTTGATTTGGTGCCATCAATCAACGAGGCATCGTAGTTTTTCCATGTATCGTATCGTGCGCCCAGGAATAGTTTCAGGGCATTAATCAGTTGAACCTCACCCTGAGTATAGAAGGCAATGGTTCTTGCCTTTCCTCCTACCTCATAGGTCGGATTACCTGTGCCTATGGACGACTCATCCTTCCAGTTACTAACCTTCCAATCCTTAGCTCTGGCAGAATCATCCCTGTAGGTCAGACCACAGGTGATGAGATTGGTCTCCATTAACGGAATGTCGAGCTGCACCTCACCAAAAAGGGTATCCCTTGGAGAGGTCTTGGACAATTTTCCTGAACCCCCAGAATAATTTGCTCCGGTTTCCGGGCTTACATAGAAACTATTGGAATCACTAAAATTGAGCCGCCCTTTTAAGGCAATCTCTCCGAGCAAGGTATCATAACACAATCCATAGGTATTATCTTCCAATTCTCCCCATGTGCCTAAGAAATCCTTCGGAGAAAGCGTCATCGTTCCTTCACCCGGCAACTCAACCTTACCACTATCAACAGGTTTTCCGCTTCCATCCACAAGATTACTTTGTGGGTCACGATACCCATATTCCCGACTGTTTCCTTTATACGAAAAGGAAAGATTGGATGCCGGGTTCAGGGAATAAAAAAGCCTGAAACCATATTGATCTTGGTCCCAGTAGTTTTTGCCCTTATCCCCAAGCAAATAGGTAGTGTTGCCCTTGTTATCCGTTGTCTTTGTCCAACCCGTAACCTGAGCAGCTGAAGTGCCTGGGGTTACAGATTTAGTCACCAAATCCGTTCTATCTCCCTTACTTATTTTCTTCTCAAGGTTAACGGAAAAGGATAGTTTGCCGATCTTATTTCCATAGCTTAGGATGTGGCGATAAGTATTGTAAGCAGAGGCAGAGCTTTTGACCTCAAAGCCCTCCTTTTTAGGTATTTTGGTGATAACATTTATGACACCACCCATTGCCTCTCCGCCGTAAAGGCTTGAAGATGGACCCTTGACCACCTCTATCTTTTCTATATCTCCAATTGGTAAGTTGCTCAAATATGTTCCACCGTTATAGGCATCATTTAGCGGCATTCCATCAAGCAGCACCAAAGTCCTCTGTTCCCCGCTAAACCCACGAAGCGTAGCCCTGCTCCTTGTATCTGCAAATTTGGTTCGTTTCTGCACTACCCCTGGCTCATACTTGAGTGCCTCATCCACAAATGTAACCCTTTTCTTCTCCATCTCATCCCTTGTTATTACTGAGGCACTTACAGGCAGATCACTAATCTTCTGTTCAATCTTTGTTGCGGTAACCACAACCTCCTCTAATTCAATCACCCCTGTTGAGGCAGCACCTCTGGCAACTGTCCCTTGTTGTCCTGCAAAACCAATCCCAGACAAGATAGTAACCAAACTCATCCCAAAGCCCATCCTTAACCAAAATCTTTTCATTCTTACACGTCCTCCTTTGTGTTACGATTTTAGAAATTATAGCACAAGATGTGAATTGTGTCAAGTAAAATTTCGAGTAAGGGCAACCGCAGGGGGTTGTCCTTACAATTCACGGAGGGATTGTTACAGATGCTCCTTTCCGGCTTTATTTGGTTTTTCAGCAATAAGTATCCTCCAGCAGTATCCACCAATAAATCCTCCAACCGTACCTGCAAGGAGAAAGACAAAAAGGAGCAGGTCGCCTTGATCGGTATTAATAATTGGCTGCCTTGCCTCTCTGCCATGCTCTGCGGCGTATTTTTCAACAACCGATTCATCAACCCCGCTCCATTTAGATTCTTTTGCAAATGCAGGGGTAGAAAATAACAAGGACAGAAGGGTTAAGAGGATTAACAAGGGTGTGGTTATGTTCTGACTTCTGTATTCTGTCTTCTGTCTTCCATCTTCTGTCTTCTGACTTCTGTCTCCTATATTCTGACTCCTATATTCTGACTTCTGAATTCTGACTTCCATTTTCACTACCCCCAATTTCATAAGCATATCCGGCCTCTTTTTGTAAAGCAGCACAATCATGCCTGCTGTCATAGCCCCCTCAAGGATTCCCAATGGAAGCTGTGTTGGGATGAAGGCAATGAGTATCTTCCAGAAAAGCGGTAAGAATGGTGAATCCCCCCTTATGCCTGAGGCAAGTTCAATGGATGTAGTGGTATATGTTGCCCAATCTGCAAGCAGTCCTGCCGCAAAGCCTGCAATCCAGAGGTTAGCCTTTAACGCCCTCAATCCCTTGAAGGTTAAATATCCTGCAAATGAGCCCATCACACCCATGGAGACAATATCCGCACCCCAGGTACTCAAACCACCGTGAGCAAGGAAGAGGGCTTGAATAAGAAGAGCCGCGGCTGAGACAAGTATGCTGACATAAGGGCCAAGTAATATCCCTGATATGCCTGTCCCGCACGGATGGGAACATGTGCCTGCAGTCGGTACTGGTATGGGCATACAAGAGATAATGAAAACCACTGCGGCCATTAATCCTATGAGTGGCTTGAACGATAGGTCAACACTTGAGAGTTTCTTCACCTTGTACAACCCAAATGCCACAAATGGCATGGCAATAGCAAGCCAGAAAACTGCCCAATTGAGCGGCAGTATCCCCTCTGAGATGTGCATGGCATGGGCATTGTTCCTAATCAATAAAAACCCAATGGTTAAGAGCAATCCTGCAAACAATCTGTCTCTCATCTTAATGTTTCGTTTATTTTGCATTTTTACCTCCTTTTATTTTGTAAGTGTTCGTAACTACTCAGGTATTCAAGATTCTGTATTTTTGCTACCTGAGTAATTATACATATTCAGCTATCAACTAGATTTATCTTCTTTCCTCAAAAACAAAAAACCCAACCTTCACTAAGAAGATTGGGTTTTATTTCCCTTTCATTTCCTTCCCGCGAAGATATAAGATTAGGTAATCGACCGGACTTGTCACTAACTAAGTGATATTACCGTTGCGGGGCAGTGCCTTGAATCTCACAAGGACTTCCTTTACCTATCCAATTTTAAATTAAAAGATATCATAACTTTTAGTAGATTGTCAACAAAGTTTTTGGTTTGGAGATTATATGCAATCTGATAAATAATTTGACATAATAGTTGTATTTCCACCCCCTACCCCCGCCAGCGGGGGATAGCTTCGTGGATGTCCCCCGCTCTGGTCGCTGGATTATATAGGTAATTACTCCAGTCCCCGCCAGCGGGGGATAGCTTCGTGGATGTCCCCCGCTGGCGGGGGTAGGGGGTGGAAATTCCCTACGAAGTATATCAACTTAATTAATGGTTTGAGATTATAACAACATGAGATTTCTTGCTTTTGATAACGGAGTTAAAAATATATTGCAATCATCGTTAATAACCATTAAAATTAAGAATAAAATTAAGGTCAAATAAACAAATGCTAAAAAAATACTATCTTATTGTCTTCATTATCTCTATAGCCTTACTTAGTTGTAACCAAGCAAAAAAACATAGAACTAAAAAAGAGATTCCTTTGCCTGGTGATGTGGTAATTTCAAATTGCCAGATTGGTAAATATGGTCAAACTTTAATTATTACCTCGCCTGGCGATCCTAAGACTTTCAACCCTATTATGAGTAATGAAAGTTCAAGTAGCGAAATCATAGGAAGAATGTGCGAAGGTTTAACCAGTATCAATAACCAATCTCAAGAAGTAACTAACCATGGATTAGCTAAATCATGGAAAGTAGCTAAAGATAATAAGACTTGGACCTTTTACTTAAGAAAAGGTATTTGCTGGTCAGATGGTTATCCATTTACAGCTGACGATGTCGTCTTTACTTTTAAAGTCATTTATGACTTTAAAATTCACCCGGCTACAGCTGACTTACTTATTGTCCATAACCAAAAGTTTAAAGTAGAAAAGATTGATCCTTACACCGTTAGGATTACCACTCCTACTATCTACGCTCCTTTCTTACGGGTTATGTCTTTTCCTATTATTCCTAAGCATAAGTTTGAAAAAGCATACTGGGAAGGCAAGTTTGAATCTACTTATCATATTAACACTCCTCCAGAAAATATGGCCTGGATAGGACCTTTTAAGTTAGAAAAATTTCTTCCTGCTCAAAAAGTAGTCTTAATTAAAAATCCATACTATTTCAAAATTGACAAAAAAGGACAACGTCTTCCTTATTTAGATCGAATTATCTTTATTATCGTTCCAGACTTCAATACCATGTCTTTAAAATTTCAAGCAGAGGAAAGTGATCTGCTTACTTCCATTCGAGCGGAAGACTATCTAGTTATAAAAAATAATGAAAAAAAAGGTAATTATAAAGTTTATAAGATTGGCTATGGTTTTGGTTCAAATTTTCTTTGGTTTAATCTTTGCCCCAATAAAAATCCTAAAACAGGTAAATTTTATGTAAACCCTATTAAGTTTAAATGGTTTACTAAGGCCGCCTTTCGTCAAGCCTTATCTTACGCTATTGACCAAGAGAGTATCATTAACACCATTTTTTTAGGTATGGGTTACCCAAGATGGGGGATAGATTCACCAAGCGTTAAGATGTGGTATAATCCTAATATTAAAAAGTATCCCTTTAATTTAAAGAAAGCCGAACAACTTTTAGTTAAAGAAGGTTTTATTAAGAAAGACCATCTTCTTTATGATCAAGAAGGAAATAAAGTAGAATTTACCCTTTTTACTAATAGCGAAAATGATGTTCGAATTACTATGGCTAATTTAATTAAGAATGACTATCAAAAGTTAGGCATTACTATGCATGTAAATCCTGTTAACTTTAACACTTTGGTCTCAAAGATTGATGATACCTTTGACTATGAAGCTTGCCTTTTAGGCTTAGGAGGAGGAGATATCGATCCTGTTTCTCAGATGAATATTTTGAAATCTTCAGGTTTTACTCATCTCTGGTATCCCAAACAAAAAAAACCAGCTACTTTTTGGGAAGCAGAAATAGATAAACTTATGGATGAACAATTAACTACTTTAGACTATCACAAGCGAAGAAAGATCTACCACGAAGTTCAAGAGATAGTCATGGAAAATTGTCCGATGTTGTATCTTCCCAGCAGGGTTACTTATGTAGCGGCTAAGAACAAGATTGGCAATTTAAAACCTACCGTTTTAGAGCATTGCTTATTATGGAATCAAGAAGAACTATATTTTAAGGATTGAAGTGTATACTTATATTCTTCGCCGCTTACTTCACGCTATTCCTCTCTTAATAGGGATAACCTTTATTTCCTTCTTATTAATTCACCTTGCTCCAGGAGATTATCTTTCCACGCTTAAGATGAATCCTCAAATCTCTCCAGAAAAGATTGAAGCTATGAAGATAAAATTTGGATTGGATCAACCTTGGTTTATTCAATATCTAAAATGGCTTTGGGCTATCTTGCATTTAGATTTTGGAACATCGTTTACTTACCAAACTTCAGTTTCTAGCTTAATCTTGCAAAGACTCTTTAATACCTTTATCCTCTCTTTTAGCGCCTTACTCTTTTCCTGGTCATTAGCTATTCCTATGGGTATCTTATGTGCTGCTTATTACTCTTCTCTGATTGATAAGATTATCTCCTTTTTCTCTTTTTTAGGTCAATCTATCTCAGAAATTTTACTTTCTTTGGCCATGTTATTTTTAGCTCTTAAAACTGGATGGTTTCCTTTAGGGGGAATGACTAGCGTTGATTATGAATACTTATCTTGGGGAGACAAAGTCTTAGATTTACTCCACCATTTAATCTTACCTACCATAGCCTTAGGTGTCTTTTCTATCGCGTATCTTACTCGTTACATGCGTAGTCAAATGTTAGATATTCTTAAATCAGAGTATATTACCACTGCTTACGCTAAGGGATTGAGCAAGTCCTCAGTTATCTTAAAGCATGGAGCAAGAAATGCTATTAATCCATTGATTACTCTTTTGGGATTTGAAATAGCTGGTTTACTAAGTGGGGCTTTTATTGTGGAAAATATCATGTCCTGGCCAGGATTAGGAAGGTTAATTATGGAATCCTTATTTAGCCAAGACTTATACTTAGTAATGGGTTCTCTTTTGATATCTTCACTTCTTTTAATCATAGGTAACTTAATAGCTGATATTATGCTTTCTATGGTTGACCCGAGAATAAGGTTAGAATAAGATGGATAGGAAGACAAGTCTTTGGTGGTATCTTAAGAAGAGTAAGATGGCCCTGATGGGAGGAATTATTCTCCTAATCTTATACTTAAGTTCTATCTGGGCAGGTTTTATTGCTCCTTATGGAATAAACAACATTAGAACTGATTTATACTTCCATCCTCCTACTAAGATTTACTTCTTTGACCGAGAGACTCTTTTTCTTCCTTACCTTTATCCTACGAAATTAGTTAGTTGCCAAGGCCAAAGAAAGTACGAAGAAGAACATAGCCAAAAAATATATCTTAAATTTTTCTACAAAGGAGATGTTTATAAATTATTTGGAATTATTCCTTGCTGCCTTCACTTATTTGGCGTGGAAGAACCTTATCGAATATATCTCTTAGGTGCTGATCGTTTTGGCAGAGATATCTTAACCAGACTTCTTTATGGTTCTCAAATCTCCCTTTCTATTGGCCTTATAGGAATCTCTATTACGGTAGCCTTGGGTATGATCTTTGGAGGCATCTCAGGATATTATGGAGGAATAGTCGATACTTTACTGATGCGACTATGTGAGCTCTTAATGTGCTTTCCTGGGCTTTACTTAATTATGGCTTTACGAGCCACGGTGCCTCCTACCGTTCCTTCCAACTACATGTATCTTTTAACAGTAATAGTTTTAGCCTTTGTCTATTGGCCTGGGAGAGCAAGAGTAATTCGAGGGCAAGTCTTGTCATTACGAGAACAAGAATTTGTAATTGCTGCTAAGGCTTGTGGTCTGAGCGATCTACGTATTATTTTCAGACATATTCTTCCTAATATTTTTAGCTATATTATTGTTTCAGCTACTTTAGCTATTCCTGGTTATATCTTAGGAGAAACTATCTTAAGCTATCTAAATGTTGGCATTCAAGAACCTTGTTCTAGTTGGGGATTAATGTTAAGAGAAGCTCAAAATATAGCTCTTTGGGGCGAGTATCCTTGGTTATTATGGCCTGGGTTTTTAATCTTTATTACGGTCTTAGCTTTTAACTTTTTTGGAGACGGACTAAGAGATGCCTTGGATCCTAAAAGCAACAGATAACTTAAGAAGAAATGAAGAAGATGTTAGATAATGAAACTATGGCTGCTATTTCTACCCCTTTAGGAGAAGGAGGTATTGGCATTATTCGAGTAAGTGGTGATAATGTTCTTGGTATTCTCAAAAAGATATTTATTTCTCATCAAGGATCTTTAGATTTTAAACCCCACCAAATGCGCTATGGAAAGATAATTAATCCCGCCAATAACAAGACGATAGATCTGGTCTTAGTCAGTTATATGAAAGCTCCAAAAACTTATACCAAAGAAGATATTTTAGAAATTAATGTTCATGGAGGCATAATGCCTTTAAGGGAAGTATTAAATGTAGTCTTAGAAAATGGCGCCCGTTTAGCCCAACCAGGTGAATTTACCAAAAGAGCTTTTTTAAATGGACGAATAGATTTAACTCAAGCTGAGGCAGTTATTGATGTGATCAGAGCTAAGACTGAAGAAAGCTTAAAGATAGCTATGACTCAACTTCAAGGAGGGCTGAAAGAAAGAGTAGCTGAAATTCAAAGTCTCTTAATTCAATTATCGGCCAAGATAGAACTTCAAGTAGATTTTAGTGAGGAAGATATAGAAGAATTTAGTCATCAAGAGTTAATTAAAGAAGCTCTTTTAATAAAAGAAAGATTAGATAAATTACTAAGAACCTTTAAGACAGGAAAGATTTATAAAGAGGGCTTAAAAGTAGCGATTATTGGCAAGCCCAATGTAGGAAAATCAAGTTTATTAAATGAACTATTAGGAGAAGAGAGAGCTATTGTAACACCATTTCCTGGTACGACAAGGGATACCATAGAAGAAACTATTAATTTAAATGGCTTGCCTTTGCAGCTCATTGATACGGCAGGAATTAGGGATACAAATTGTCAAATAGAAAAAGAAGGATTAAAGAGAACTAAAAATTCCATAGAAATTGCCGACTTAGTCCTTTTAGTTTTAGATTCTTCAAATTTTCTCTCCAAAGAAGACATAGAAATAATTAACCAGACTAAAGATAAAGAAAAGATCTGGGTAATCAATAAGATCGACTTACCTTCTAAATTAAAGATTGAAGAATTAGAGATTGAAGACCAAAAACATTTAGTCAAGACTTCGATAATTAAAAAATCAGGGATGGAAGATCTAAAGAGTAAGATTAAAGAAATATTCTTAAAGGGTAAAATTTTTCCTAAAGATGGACTTTACATCACTAACATTCGACATTTTCAAGCTCTTCAAGAATCTTTTAAATTTTTAAAAAAAGCTATTCAGGCTTTAAACAAAAGTTTACCTTTTGAATTGGTAAATATTGATTTAAAAGAAGCTTTAGATTCTTTGGGCGTAATAGTAGGGGAAACAGTAAGCGATGATATCTTAAATGAGATATTTTCTAATTTTTGTATTGGCAAGTAAATAAAAAAAGAAACACTGTCTTGTTATAATTACAAAAGCAAGAAATTTCTTGACAATCCTTAAGGTATTTGTAAGAGTAAGAGATAAAGAAGGAACAAGTGGCAATATGACCTAAAGCGATATGATATAACACTTAATAAAAATGGAGGTAAAAAGTGAAGATATTTATTGATACGGCTAATGTGGACCATATCCGAGAAGTTAATAGCTGGGGAATAATCGATGGAGTAACTACTAATCCTACTTTGATTGCCAAAGAAGGAAGAGATTTTAAAGAGGTAATTATAGAGATATCTCAAATCGTAGATGGCCCTGTCAGTGCAGAAGTTATTAGTCTGGATGGCGAAGGAATGGTTAAAGAAGCAAGAGAGTTAGCTAAGATCCATAAGAATATAAATATTAAGATTCCGATGTGTCTAGAAGGATTAAAAGCCGTAAAGACTCTTTCCCAAGAAGAAATTAAGACTAATGTAACCTTAATATTTTCAGCCAATCAAGCCCTTTTAGCCGCTAAAGCTGGAGCAACTTTTGTTAGTCCTTTTATTGGTCGATTAGATGATTATACCCATATAGGAATGGACTTGGTTAGAGATATCTTAAATATTTATGATAATTACGGCTTTCTAACAGAGGTAATTACAGCCAGCATCAGGCATCCTCTTCATGTGGTAGAAGCAGCTTTAGCTGGCTCTCATATTGCTACTATTCCTTTTAATATCTTAGAATTAATGGTCAAGCATCCTTTAACTGATCTAGGTATTAAGAGATTTTTAGCTGATTATGAAAAGATTCCTAAAAAAAGTGATTCTACTTAAAGTCTTCTCTCTTGTTTTTGGAGTAATATTTATCTTGGCTAATTACAGAGGAGAAGCTAATTCTCAGCTATTACTGAGTGAAGTAGCTCCTTGTCAAGTTAAAAATAGTTCTCAAATAGATTCAGGAGACTTTATTGAGCTTTTTGTTTTAGAGGGAATAAATTTAGGTCAATATAAATTATGGGAAAGAGACAAGGTAATTTTAACATTTCTTTCTCCTCTTCAAATACCATCTTCAACTATTTTACTAATCCATGTAAACGGAGACCAAAATCTTCCCAAGGCTGCTAACGAAACTTTACTAAATGATTCTAATCAAAATGGTTGTTTAGATTTTTATAGCCAGGAAGCTAATTTAACGGCTACTGATAATATTATCTTTCTTACCACCCCAAAGGATGTCTTAGTAGATTTTCTCTCTTATGCTAATCAAGATGGGAAATATACAGCTGATACTACTTGGTATCAAAAAGCTATTACTTCTTCCCAATGGAGCGGAAATTTGTTGGAAGAAAGTTCTTTTGATAGTTCAAAACTGTCAGTTAACTCTTCTATAGGAAGAAGTAATAAATTAGAAGATAGTAATAGTAAGAATGATTGGTTTTTATGTGATATCATTACTCCAGGAAAACTAAATCCAGCTAAGATAGAAGAAAGTATCTTACTTAATGAAGTTTCTCCTAACCAAGAGCAAGATTGGATTGAAATTTATAATAATGCCCGTAAAGATTTACTTTTAGACTATTTAGTCTTAAAAGAAAAAGATAAGATTATTAAGATAATCTCTAATTTAAGTTTTAAACAAGATAGCTTCTTAGTAGTAAGATTAAATTCTCTTCTCCATGATGAAAAAGAGTTTGATCTAAATCAAGATAATCTCTGGGAATTTTATTCTCCTTCTCCAGGAATTACCAATACTGATAGTGTCATTACATTAGAAGACGGCTTAGGTAATATTATTGATGCTTTAATTTACTCAAATTACGATGGAGTATTAAGTAAAGACCAACGAGAAGCAGCCATTAGAGTGGCAAAAAAGGGAAAGTGGCCAGTAGAAAATATTGAATTTTTAAAAGAAGGGGATTTTGTTTACTGGAATGGTAAAGCAGATTACTCTCTTTCGAGGGAGCAGGTTGGTCAAAACTTTAAAGATAATTGGTCATGGTCTTTTGATCCTACGATAGGAAAGACAAACCAAGTTGACAAGAATAGCTTTATCTCTAATTTTAAGATAGAAAATAACCCTTTCTTTATAGATGAAGCTTATCCTTTAAAGAAAGAAGCTAAGATTTTCTTTACTCTTTCTCAAAAAGCTTTGGTCTCTCTTAGGATATATAATGTAGAAGGAGTAATGATTAAGGAGATTTTAAAAAGTGAGTCTTTTTTAGCTAAAGATTACACTTATTTATGGGATGGAAGGAATAAGGAAAACAAATTTGTGCCTATTGGTATATACGTGGTTTATTTAGAAATAAAGTCGGATTATAAGCAAGATCTAAAAGTCGGGACCATTGTGGTGGCTAAAAAATTATGAAAGTAACTGATCATTGATTACCTATTTATTATAGCGCTTATTAATGAAAATTTGACTTAGAGCAAATTAATTTGAGAGCAAACAAGTTTATCTTTTATTGCTCGATATTATTTCCTATGTCCGATTTTCGTTAATTAACTACTATATTAGCTAAGAGATAATGAGGAGGAAATTATGAGTAAATTAAAGAAATGGGGAATTATTTTATTTATCATCACTATCTTTGCCTTGCCTCTTTTAGGAAGGATCTTAAATCTGTATCTTGACTGGCTTTGGTTTGAGGAGGTTGGTTTTGAACGAGTCTTTTTAAAGATTCTTTTTAATAAAGTGGGCTTAGGGATAGGTATAGGCTTTACTTTTTTTGTCTTTTTATGGTTTAATTTTTGGTTAGCTCAACGACCATCTTCTTTAAAAGCTTTACGGACAGGAAGAAATCTTTTTGAAATTCCTCACCAAGAGTTAATCAAGCCTTATCTAAGCTTGATCTTATTAATTGGCAGCTTGTTCTTTGCTTTTTTAGCTGGAAGTGCTGCCGTAGGTAAATGGGATAGCTATCTTAAGTTTTTTTATCCATCTTCTTTTGGTATTACCGATCCTTTGTTTTTAAAAGATATTAGTTTTTATGTCTTTAAGCTTCCTTTTTTAAGCTACCTTTATTATACTTCCCTCTTTTTCTTGATCTTAACTTCTTTAGTGACCGGGGGAATTTATCTCTTTCAAGAAGCTATTTGCCTTACTGAAAGGGGTATTTCTTTAATTCCAAAAGTAAAGAAACATTTCTCTGGTTTGGCTTTTTTACTTTGTAGCCTTCTGGCTGTTGGATGTTGGCTCAAGAGCTATCAATTACTTTATTCCACTCGAGGAATAGTATTTGGAGCAGGTTATGTAGATGTCCATGCTTGCTTTCCTGTTTTAAAGATTCTCTCGGTAATGTGTCTCCTGACTGCTCTTCTCTTTTTTCTTAATCTCTTTATTCATAAATTTAAATGGACTCTGATAGTAGCTTTAGCCACTATAGCGGTGAGTATTATTGGCCTTGGTATCTTCCCTATGGTTATACAAAAGTTTCAAGTAGCACCTAACGAGATTACTATGGAAAAAGAATACATTAAACGTAGTATTAAATTTACTCAAGCTGCTTATAATTTAGATAAAGTCCAAGTTAATGATTTTTCTGTGGAAGAAGACCTTGGGCGAGAAGATATCAAGAAGAATGACTTAACAGTTAGAAATATTCGACTTTGGGATCATGGCCCCTTGCTTAATACTTATAGTCAATTGCAGGAAATTAGAACCTATTATAATTTTGTGGATGTAGATAATGATCGTTATCTGATTGATGGTGAGTATCGTCAAGTAATGCTTTCCCCAAGAGAGTTATCTTCTGAACATCTGCCAAGCAAGGTCTGGATTAATGAACACCTTACTTACACTCATGGTTATGGTATCTGCTTAGGACCAGTAAACCGAATTTCACCTGAGGGATTACCTGAGTTTATGATCAAAGATATTCCACCGGTTTCCATTACTGATCTGGTTCTTAAACAACCTGAAATTTACTATGGCGAGATTGCTAATGATTACTGCTTTGTTAAGACTAAGTGTAAAGAGTTTGACTATCCAGCTGGGGATAAGAATATCTATACTACTTATCAAGGTCAAGGTGGATTACCTGTAAAATCTATCTGGCGTAAGATTCTTTTGGCCTTAAAGTTTAAAGAGCTAAAGATTTTCTTTTCTACTGAAATAACCAACCAAAGTAAGATTATGTTTTATCGCCAAATTAAAGAGAGGATAGAAAAAGTTACCCCTTTTATTACTTATGATGCTGATCCTTATTTAGTGGTCTCAGAAGGAAAGCTATACTGGATTTGCGATGGTTATACTACTAGTAATATGTATCCTTACTCAGAGCCTACTCTACCATTAGGAAATTATATTCGAAATTCAGTTAAAGTGGTGGTAGATGCTTATCATGGCCAGATGAAGTTTTATGTTAGCGATCAAAATGACCCCATTGTTCAAAGCTATTCTAAAATATTTCCCGAGGTCTTTCTTCCTTTAGAAAGGTTGAGTGATGACTTAAGAAAACATATCAGGTATCCAGGAACTTTGTTAGCTTTGCAAGCAAAGATGTATGGTGCTTATCATATGAACGATCCGCAAGTCTTTTACAATAAAGAAGACCTTTGGACTATTCCTAAAAAGATGATCGAAGGAACAGAACAAGAAATGCAACCTTATTACACTATTATGAAGTTAGAGGGTCAAAAAAAAGAAGAGTTTATCTTAATGATTCCTTTTACCCCAGCTAAGAAAGATAATATGATTGCTTGGATGGCGGCAAGGTGTGACCAGCCTAACTATGGTAAGTTATTAGTCTATGATTTTCCTAAAAAGAAGTTAGTTTATGGTCCTTCTCAAATTGAGGCAAGAATTAATCAAGATGCTGAAATCTCTAAGCAACTTTCTCTTTGGAACCAAAAAGGTTCTCAAGTTATTCGAGGTAGTCTCTTAGTTATTCCTATTGAAAAGTCATTACTCTATGTCCAGCCCCTTTATTTAGCTGCAGAAAATGGCCAGATTCCAGAATTAAAGCGAGTGATTGTAGCTTTTGGTAATAAGATTGTGATGGAAGAAAATTTAGATCTTTCCTTAAAAAAACTTTTCGGGAGTGAAATAGAGATAACTACTCCAAAAAAAGGTCAAAAGGAAGAAGCCCTTGTCTCTACTAAAGAGCTTATTCGTCAAGCCATAGATTATTTTAATAAAGCTGACTCTTTTATGCGAGTGGGAAATTGGGCTGAATATGGTCAACAACTTAAAGAACTAAAGAGAGTTTTAGAAAAGTTAGAAGAAAAGTAACTTTATTGGATAGGAATTTGAAAAAAATCATAGGGTAGGGGTTGCCACGAAGAGGGAAAAACAGTTTCTCTTTCGTTGGGGTGAGAGCCAGGAAAGGCGAAGAAGTCCAAGCATTCCTGATGGCCATAAAGGTGAAGTCTCTATGGAAAATAGCTTCAAATGTAGCTTCAAATGTAGCGAGGACTAACTTGTGTCTTTAGATAAAATCATTATTAAAGGAGCTAAGGAACATAATTTAAAGAATATAGATCTAGAAATTCCTCGGCATAAATTAGTAGTCATTACTGGACTTTCAGGTTCCGGCAAATCTTCTTTGGCTTTTGATACCATTTATGCCGAAAGCCAAAGACGTTACTTAGAATCTTTATCTACTTACGCCCGCCAATTTTTAAACCAAATAGAAAAACCTCACGTTGATTACATCGAAGGATTATCTCCGGCTATTGCTATTGAACAAAAAGGAACCAGTAAGAATCCTCGTTCCACAGTGGCCACCATAACAGAGATCTACGATTATCTTAGGCTGCTTTTTGCTCGTCTCGGCAAAGTGTACTGCTATCATTGTTCTACTTTAATTACCAAGCAAACTACTCAAGAAATTATAGAAAAAGTGAGAAAACTTCCTCTTGGGAGTAAAATTCAAATCTTAGCTCCCATAGTTAAAGGAAAAAAGGGAGAGTTTAGGCAATTACTGGAAGATATCAAAAAAAAGGGCTTTGTCAGGGTTAGATTAGATCAAGAGGTCTACGATTTAGACGAGGAGATAGTTATTGATAAGAATAAAAAACATAATTTAGAAGTAGTGGTAGATAGATTAATAGTTAAAGAAGACTTAGGACATCGCTTAGCTGATTCCATTGAAATAGCGGCAAAATTAGGACAAGGAGTAGTAAAGATCTGGTTAAATAAAGAGGAAGAGTTAGTATTTTCAGAAAAATTTGCTTGTCTTAATTGTGGTATTAACCTTGAAGAACTTTCTCCTCGCATGTTTTCTTTTAACAGCCCTTACGGGGCTTGTCCTAATTGTAATGGCTTAGGTTCTAAGATGGAGATTGACCCAGACTTAGTTATTCCTGACAAGAATAAATCTATCTACGAAGGAGCTATTAAGCCTTGGGGGTATCCTTCTTCTGGAAATTGGGAGATGCTTAAATGCCTATCTAAACACTATAATTTTGATCTCTATGCTCCCTTTAAGTCTATTTCTGAAAGAGTTCAAGAAGTAATCCTTTATGGGTCAGCCAAAGAAATGGTTGACTTTTCTTTTCAGGTTCATGACGGATATCATAAGTTCAAAAAGCCCTTTGAAGGAGTTATTAGTAATTTAAAGAGAAGGTATAAAGAGACCAAGTCTGAATATAACAGAGAAGAGATTTCAAGATTCATAGGAAATTATCCGTGCGATGTATGTCAAGGAACAAGGCTTAAAAAAGAAAGTTTGGCGGTGAAGATAAATGGACTATCTATTTGTGAGATTACTAAGATGTCGATCGAAGAAGCTAATCATTTTTTTACTAACTTACCTCTGGAAGAAAAAGATAAGCTAATTGCTCAACAAATCTTAAAAGAGATCCTTTCACGGTTAAATTTTATAATTAATGTAGGCTTAAGTTACTTAACCTTGGATCGTCAAGCGACTACTCTTTCTGGTGGCGAATCTCAACGGATTCGATTAGCCACTCAGGTAGGTTCTGGTTTAGTAGGAGTTCTTTATGTCTTGGATGAACCAAGCATTGGGCTTCACCAAAGAGATAATAGGAGACTTATCGATACTTTAATCTCTTTACGAGACTTAGGAAATACCTTAATTATTGTGGAACATGATGAGATCACCATTAAAACCGCCGATTTTATTTTAGATTTAGGACCAGGAGCAGGTGAAGCCGGAGGATACTTAATAGCTTCTGGAAGCTTAAAGGAGATCATGGATAATAAAGATTCTCTTACTGGAAGTTACTTAAGGGGGGATTTAAAGATTCCTATTCCTTCCAAGAGAAAGAAACCTGAGGAAGGTTATCTTATTGAATTAATAGGGGCTAGAGAAAATAATCTCAAGTCCATAAATGTCAAGATTTCATTGGGATTATTTGTTTGCATTACGGGAGTTTCTGGTTCTGGAAAGAGTACTTTAATTGAAGAGACCTTGTTTCCTATCTTGCAGAGGAATTTTTACAAAACTTTAGTCAAGCCCGGAAAGTATGATCAGATTAAAGGACTTTCGCAGATTGACAAGGTTATAGATATTAGTCAAGCTCCTATTGGAAGGACTCCTCGTTCTAACCCAGCTACTTATACAGGAGTCTTTACTTACATTCGAGAATTCTTTTCTAATCTTCCTGAATCCAAGGTAAGAGGATATAATCCCGGAAGATTTAGTTTTAATGTTAGAGGTGGTCGATGCGAAGCTTGTCAAGGAGATGGAATTATCAAGATTGAGATGAATTTTTTACCAGATGTCTATGTTCCTTGCGATGTATGCAAAGGAAAGAGGTATAATAACGAAACTTTGGAAGTTTTTTATAAAGGAAAGAATATCTCTGATATCTTAAATATGTCTGTTCAAGAAGCTTTAGAATTTTTTAAGAATATTTCTCAAATTAAAAGAAAACTTGCTTCTTTAAAAGAGGTAGGATTAAATTATATCAGACTTGGTCAATCAGCGACTACTTTATCAGGAGGAGAAGCCCAAAGAGTGAAGCTCTCTACCGAACTTTCAAGGAGTTCTACCGGTAAAACTCTATATCTGTTAGATGAGCCTACAACAGGTCTTCATTTTGCTGATATTCAAAATCTCCTCAATGTCCTCTTGAGATTAAGAGATAAAGGTAATACGATTGTAGTGATAGAACACAATTTAGATGTCATTAAGACAGCCGACTATATTATTGATTTAGGCCCGGAAGGCGGAGAAAAAGGGGGTGAAATTGTAGCTGAGGGGTCACCTGAAGAAGTATGTAAAAATAGTAACTCGTATACCGGGCAATATTTAAAAGAAATTTTAAATGTCTCGATGGAAGATAGTTCCGAACGTTAGCCAGGGCGATCTTGTTGGGAGTTAAGTTAATTTGCTCTTGTCAAAAATAGCTTTTGAGTTTGCTTAGAATTTAAGCTTAAATAGCACCTTTGCCTTAACTTAGTCTCTTAGTTAAAGAAAGGTGCTATTTTATTGATCGTCTCGAAGAACTAAAATTAGATAACTAACGGTTATCTATAAGGTGCTATTTTGTTGATCGTCTCGAAGAGTTAAAATAAATAACTAACAGTTATCATTGTCGAGAAAGCAGTCTTTTCATATTTTAACCCGGCTGCTTTTCTACTTGCATAACCATACCCTAACAGAGCATCATAGTTTAAACTACCTTTTTTATAACTTGTTCCTATGCTTATTACTTTAAGAGAAGGATCAACTATTCCGGTAATTCCTTGAGCCTTATCAGGAGATGGAGCTTCATCAATATAAAAACCGCCAGATAAAGATAAATTTTTATCTTTCTGATATCTAGCTCCAAAACGGTATCTATTAGTTGCTTTCCAGTCAAGACTCTTTGCTGGTTCATTTGTAAGAAAACCTTTTGGGTTGGCATAGGTAATGTCTTTCTTAGTGGTTGACCAATCAGTTCTGGCTATGTCACAAGCTAAAAGAAGTCTTGGTAAGTATTGATAAGAGAGGCCTAAACCATAAGTGGCTGGATGATAAAAATTACCTTTAAATTTACTTTCTCCATTTACCCGTGCTCCTGCTATTGGGATTGAATGATCAACCTTAGCATCTCCATCTATCTCGATCTTACTGCCACTTCTATAAACCAGCCCTACCTTTAATTTCTCACCTACCTTACAAAGTACTCCTAAAATGCCTTCTAATCCATCTCCAGAGCTATTTGCTTTAAGACTATAGTTATAATTTGAGGTATAGTTCTTGGTGGCTTCTTTTTCATTGGTAAAGCTTAAGTAGTTTATCCCTAAGCCTAAAGATAACTTTTCATTTATCTGCTTAGCCAGACATAAATTAGTAACCGAAAGTCCAATTAAAGTGTTATACTTTGCTTTTATTTCTGCTAATGCATCGTTTATGGTGTCGTCCCATTTAATCTCTGTCCCTACTGGTAAATAAAAACCAAAACCAAGGGTCAAGCCTCTTAATTGAGTATATCCTCCTACGCTGGGAAGTGGTGATAAAGATTTGGTCTTGGTCTCATCAAACTTAGGTGGTTCAGATAGATCAGGAATAGCAAAAAAGACATCGCCTCTATCTTTGTCTATGCTTATAGGATTAGCTACTGAATCTGGATCCTGATTACTGATATTTAACAAATGAAGATCTACCCCTACTTTCTTTCCTGAGCATTGAGGCAGTCCGGCTGGGTTCCAGTAAATAGCGGTTCAATTATCGGCTACTCCTGTAAAAGCTCCACCCATAGAAGTAGCTTCTGCTCCTAAGCCTGGTGATTCATAACCACCGCTTATCACATAAGTAGGCAAAAAGATTAAGCTAATGAAGAGAGTAAAAATTAAGTACTTCTTTAAAATCATAAAACCTCCTTTGATTGATGGGCATTAACAACCGTAAGGTTGAAAAGATGTTTACTTGACGAAAGGGTATGATAACCTTCTAAATCTTCATTAAGAAAGGAGGGCACTCCAGACAAAAGCAACAAATAAATTATATCATAACGCTTTTAAAATTTAAAGGATTTTATTTCAAGTGTTGTTAGCCACAAACAAAAAATGTTGCAGATTGACAAACTTCGCACTACAATTGAAAAGCAACTTGAAACAATTAACGCCTTACCACAGGTAATTTTAAGAAAGGCGTTTAGGGGGGAGTTATGGACCAAGAAATATACGAGCGACTACAAAGTATAAGCAATCGGCTAAAAAAAGAATACCATGCCGAAAGGGTTATCCTCTTTGGCTCTTATGCCACAGGTGAGGCAACGCAAGACAGTGATGTTGACCTTTTTATTATTGCACCTACTAAGGAGCGGTTTTTTGAGAGAATGGCTACTGTTCTTGGAATTGTTCGAGACCTTTACAAAGGGCTTGCTTTATCCCCAATTGTTTTGCGGTCGCAAGAGGTAAAAAGGAGATTAAAAATAAACGACCAATTTGTACAAGAAATATTAGAAAAGGGGGTTGAGTTATGAAAAAGTCAGAAGAATCTTTTATCGTTGAAGATTGGAAAAGGGTAGCACGAAAGGATTGGGAACGCATAAAAAGAAATTTGAAGGATGATGATGCTGAGGCAGGAGGATATTTCTTACAACAGGCATTGGAAAAGTACCTGAAGGCATTTTTACTTCAGCATGGTTGGAAATTAAAAAAGATTCATGCACTTCATGACCTGATTAGTGATGCGGTTGAGTACAATTCAGCCTTTGAGTCGTTTCGTCAATTATGTGAGCGTGTTTCAGGATATTATTTTATTGACCGATACCCTCCACTTTTTCCTTCAGAACTTACTTGTAAAGATATAGAAGAGGATATAAAGGAGGCAAAAGAACTTATTCAAATACTCTTTTCAGAGGAGGAATTAAATGTCTAAAAGCAATCCCCAATTTGTGACGCACTGCGTAACGAATTAAGCTGGGCGAACAAGAACTGAAGAACGAATTGCAGAGAGAACGAATGCTCATTGAACAGGAACAACGATTTAAAAGGCTAAAAAGCTAAGGAGTTGAGTGTTATGAGTGAAAATTATAAAATAACTGAATTCAGACCATTGCCAGAAGGATGGAGATGGGCGAGGACGGGGGAGGTGTGTGAAGATGAGAAGATTGAATGATGTGCAAATAAATGCAATCTGTGAGTTGCTGAAAGAAGGGAAACCTTTGCCTGAAGATTATAAGTGGCTACTCTTTGAGGGAAAACAAGAGACTGAGTTAATCTATGCCGGCAAAACAAGAGAGGTAGATGTTGTAGCTGAGACTATGGCTGTGCCTCTTCAAAAGGTAAAGGTTTTTGGGAATGTAGGAGATGACGAATGGCATAATATGCTAATCTTTGGAGATAATCTTCAGGTTTTGAAAAAACTGCTTAAATGGAAAGAAGAAGGAAAATTGAAAAATCCTGATGGGTCAAAGGGGGTTAAGTTGATTTATATAGACCCTCCGTTTGCTACACGGCAGGAATTTTCTGGAAGTAGAGGTGAAAAAGCATATCAAGATAAGATTATAGGGGCAAAATTTTTAGAATGGCTAAGACAGAGATTGATTCTAATGAAAGAACTTTTAAGTAATGATGGGAGTATTTATGTGCATATGGATTATCGTAAGGGACAATACTGTAAGATAATTTTGGACGAAGTGTTTCAAGAAGTAAATTTCCGAAATGAAATTGTTTGGTGTTATACAGGACCAAGCCAATCAGAAAACTATTTCCCTCGAAAGCATGAATATATCTATTTTTATGCGAAAAGTTCATCTTCAATTTTCAATCCGCAATACATTTCTCATAAAAGTGGACTCCACAATGTAGGACAAATTTTTGGAGACACAGATACAGAAAACGACGAATATGTTCGTGAACTTGAGAAAAGGGGCAAGAAAATTGAGGATTGGTGGATTGATATTTGGGCAACCGAGCGATACAGAAGCGAACTTCTAAACTACCCTACCCAAAAACCCGAAGCCCTCCTTGAACGCATTATCAAAGCATCTTCCAACCCAGGCGACCTTGTCCTTGACTGCTTTGCTGGCTCTGGAACAACAGGAGCAGTAGCAGAAAAACTCAATAGAAGATGGATAATGACTGATTCCTCTAAATTTGCCATTTATACAATAATAAAAAGAATGCTTAACTTTAAAGAACAGCTTGGTAACAAAGGAAATCCTTTGAGACCAAAGCCTTTTGCTGTTTATAATGCCGGGCTTTACGATATAAAAATGCTTAAACAGTTGCCATTCAAGGAGTACCGAGAATTTGCCTTGCAACTCTTCCAGTGTAAAGATGAGCCACATACATTAGCCGGGATTAAATTAGATGGCTATTTTGGACAAGACCATGTCCTGGTTTTTAAGTGGAAGAAGAATGGTAACGAAGATGAGTATGTAATAGATAGGGGATTTATTGACAACCTCCACTCTATCTTAGGAAAGCGGATAGGTAAGCGATTCTTTGTTATTGCACCTGCGGCAAGTGTTCTGTTTTTAGAGGATTACATAGAGAAAGATAGGGTAAAATATTATGTCTTGAGAATTCCTTACTCTATAATTGACGAACTTCACAAAAAGAACTTTAAGCTCCTTGAGCAACCCCTCTCCGCAGATATTTCTGAAGTAAATAAGGTAATGGAGCAGATCGGCTTTGATTTTATCTATCCACCAGATGTGGAATGTGAATATTATATTGAGGATAAGAAAGGACAGTTAGAAGTAGGTCAGAGTGGTGAGGAGGCAGTTATAAAAATAAAAAACTTTAGAAGCAATATAATCTCCAAAAAACCAATCCCTGAAGAAGAACTTGGATTTAAGGCTTTGTCAATGGTGATGATTGATTACGCTTTCAACAGTGAATACTTTTCTTTGGATGACAAGTGGTTTGCTCAAGATTTAGAGAAAAATGGCTATGAAATCCACTGTCCCACCGAAAAATTAACAGACAAGATGATGATAATTTATATGGATGTTTATGGGAATGAGAGGAAGGAAATAAAAACCCGGGAAGATTTTAAGAGGTAAATAATTAAGGAAAATAAAATGTCTCAAATAACTAAATCTCAAAATTATCAAGACCTTTTTCAGCGGGTTTCTAACCTTCTTGAAACTGCAAGAAGAAAAACTGTTAGACAAATAAATACGGTTATCACTCAGACATACTGGGAGATTGGAAAGCTAATAGTAGAAGAAGAGCAGAAAGGGAGAGAAAGAGCAGAATATGGAGAATATCTCATCAGCAGATTATCCAAAGATTTAACTAAAAAATTTGGCAGAGGATTCACCATGGCTAATCTTAAGAATATTCGGCAATTCTACCTTGCATATCCAAAACTGTATGCACTACATTTAGAATCTGCAGATGAAAAAAGCTACGCAGTGCGTAGCCAATTAAGTTGGACGCATTTCAGAATACTTATGAGGGTCAAAGATGAATTAGCAAGAAAGTTTTATGAAATAGAGACAGTAAAAAATAATTGGTCAAGCAGAGAACTTGACCGTCAGACAAATTCACTTCTTTTTGAAAGAGTAGCCTTAAGTAAAGATAAAAAAGGGGTGCTTGAACTTGCCCAAAAAGGGCAGATTATTGAGAAACCTGAAGATGCTATAAAAGACCCTTATGTTCTGGAATTTCTTGGATTACCAGAAAAACATCAGTATTCAGAATCACAACTTGAGCAAGCGTTAATTGACCATTTACAGGAATTTATACTTGAGTTAGGGAAAGGATTTACATTTGTTGCCCGGCAGAAAAGAATCACTATTGATAATGAGCATTACTATATTGACCTTATCTTTTACCATCGGATACTTCGTTGCTTGGTGGTGATTGATTTAAAGGTAGGGAAACTTGACCATAGAGATGTTGGACAAATGAATTTTTATTTGAATTATATAAAGGATAATGAGATGCTTAATGATGAAAATCCACCAGTTGGAATTATCCTTTGTACAGAGACAAATCGCAGTAAGGTCTTCATAGAATATGCCCTTGGTGGATTGAGCAATAAGGTACTTGTATCTAAATATAAATTATATCTGCCAACCAAAAAGGAGCTGGAAGAAGAGATAAAAAAGGAAACTATCCGATTGAAGATGATTCCCAAAGAGGAGTAACCATGCCTGAAATATTTACCATAAAAGCAAGTGACCTTATCCTAAAGGTCTCTGAAAACATAGACCCAACAATATTTGATATTTCAAGATATGAGGCATTCTTAGATGCTCTGTGTGGCACAAGGGAATTTCAGAAAGAGACAATAAGAACGGTCTTGAGGTATCTATTGGGTGGAAGATATAGGAATTTAAGGCAGTTAGCCGAGGAGAATTATAATACCAATCCTGCTTTAAGAGAGATTTATCCTGCATTTGCTGATTTTGAAAGGCACCTGCAACTCCCTGATAAGTTTTCTTGTACCATAGACTTAGCCACAGGCACAGGTAAAAGCTATGTTTTATATGGTCTTGCCCGGATTATGCTTGCTGAAGGTATGGTGGATAGAGTTTTGGTGCTTGTCCCTTCCACTACCATAGAAAAAGGACTTACAGAAAAGTTTATGGCTTTGTCAGGAGATGCTGACCTTTTAAGACTCATTCCCCAAAATGTAAAGATAAGAAACCCTGAAATTATCAATGCCACTCAAACAATTAGAGAAGGGGATATTTGTATTGAGAATATTCATGCCGTCTATGAGCATGTGAAATCATCAGTTGAAGATAGCCTGATAGGAAAAGGAGAGAAGACTTTAGTTTTATGCGATGAGGTTCATCACGCTTACAACCCACCCGGTAGGGACCAGGCAATAAAAAAATGGAAGGAATTTTTACAAGACCCAAGATATAACTTTTGTTACATTATTGGTGATACAGGAACTGCATATATTGAGAATGACTACTTTACAGATGTTGTCTATAGGTATTCATTAAGAGAAGCCATAGAGGAAAGGACAATCAAAACCATAAGATATGTTGCCGAGGATAGTCCTAGTGGTGAAAATGAGAAGTTCCAGAAGATTTACGATAATCACCTTGAGAATAAAATGCGGTATAGACAGATTAAACCCATTACGATTATAGTAACCAAAGATATTTCTGTATGCAAAAAATTAACCGCTGGATGGATTGATTTCATCGCTGAAAAGGAAAGATTATCAAAAGAGGAGGCAGAGAAAAAGGTTTTGATTGTAACTTCTTCTCCTGAACATAAAGAGAATATCTTCCTGCTTGATAGAGTGGATGACAAAGATGACCCTACCGAATGGATAACCTCTGTTAGTATGCTTACAGAAGGCTGGGATGTAAAGAATGTTTTTCAAATTGTCCCACATGAAGAGCGGGCATTTAACTCAAAGTTATTGATTGCTCAAGTATTGGGCAGAGGCTTAAGAATCCCTGCGGAATACAAAGGAGAACAACCAGTAGTTACTGTATTTAATCATGATAACTGGGCAAGGAATATAAAACACCTCGTAGAAGAGGTTATGGAGATTGAGAAAAGATTACATACATATCCGGTAACCAAAGAAAAAGATTATAACTTTGAAATCCATCAGATTAGATACGAAAAGATGGAGCAAGAATTTGAGGCTCCGCAAATCGAACCTTATAAATTGTTAGAAAAAGGATATATTACCTATTCAACCCAGATTAAGGCTGTTGAAAAAGAGACTGTCTATGAAAGGGCTATAACAGGTGCAAGAGACCCAAAGGCTACCTTTATTACCTACAAAATGTATCCCATAGATATAGTTGTTCAAGAAATCTGGAATAGATTAAAGGTGTTTGATATAGAAGAAGGGAGTCATTATGCCAATGAATTTTCCCAACAGAAAATCAAAGAGATTATTAAAAATTCCTTGGATAAGAGAGGATGGAGTGAAGATACTGTAACTGAAGAAAATTATATAAAGACATTACAGACATTTGGTGTAATAAAAAGAAAGCGGTCTAAAACAATCCGCTTTGAACCAGAAGTCAAAGAGTTGGAAATACTAAATACATCGCAGATGCAAAAGACATCGCTGGGAATAGGAGCATTTAAGAGAAAGGATTCTACAGTATTTTATGATGATGATTCATTGGGGTTATCAGAAAATGAGGATGTTATGATATTGAATGAGTTAAAAGAGGATGAAGAGTTACCGAGAAGGGCAATTAGGGAAATTAGGAATAAATTTTTATTTAATACCCCCTTAAATGTGGCGTTTGCTCATTCTGCTCCAGAAAGAAAATTTATAGAGAAACTAACATCTGAATCAAATGCAAGATTAATTGATGCCTGGATAAAATCAAGGGATACGGGGTTTTATAGTATAGATTATTCCTGGGAAAAGGGAACCCATACGAAACATAGCAAATTCAATCCCGACTTCTTTTTGAAAATTGGGACAAGAATGATTATTGTTGAGATAAAAGATGATGAATTAATTCACAAAATTAGAGAAGATGGAGATATGGCTAAAGAGATAAAAGCCAAATACAAATATGCAATAGAACACCTTAATAGATTAAACAAGTTACAAACAGAGCAAACTTACTATCTTACCTTTTTAACCCCTATGGATTTTGATAATTTCTTTAGCGTATTGAGAAAAGGTGATTTTTCTGGCTTCAAATCTCAATTAGATGCTGAATTAGAAGAATGATAATTTAACCAAAAGGAGATTACTCGCCGCATGAATGATATACTTGATTTTCTTGCAGAAAACTCTATTTATCCGATGATAAGCACCAAAGGGACGGTGTTCTTCAAGTCCAAAATAACATTAGAAGCTGAGAAAGTCAAAGAGGTAATAGAGCAATTGCAACTTAAAACCGAAGAGGATTGCCGGAGGGTGAGGGCTGAGGTTAGAAAGCGGACAGCACAACTGCGGGATAATCTGCCTATCCGTAAATGGGTAAAAGAGGAAAGACCAAGGGAGATGCTGGTTAAATGTGGGGCGGACAAACTCTCCTTGTCCAAGCTTTTTGCCATAATTCTGCGGGTTGGTCGGGAAGGGATAAGTGCCGAGGAACTGGCAAAGAGGTTGTTGAATAAATTTGGGACATTGAGGGGGATAGATTCTGCACCTGTCTCTGAACTCTGCAAGATTGAAGGGATAGGTGAGGCAAAGGCTTCCCAGATAAAGGCGGCATTAGAGATTGGCAAGCGGCTATCTATGGAAAGTGCCCGGAAACAGAAGGGAATTAAAAGTCCGGATGAGGCTATTGGCTATGTAGCCGAGTATTATGGTCCTTATCTGAGGGATGCCAAGAAGGAGTGCTTTCATATTATACTTTTAGATGTCAAGAATAAGCCTATTGATAATATCGAGATAAGCAAAGGCAGTATTGATGCCAGCATCGTTGACCCAAGGGAGATTATAAAGGAGGCAACCTGCTGCTCTGCATCCTCTATTATTTTGGTTCATAACCACCCCTCAGGCGAAACAGAGCCGTCAGCCGAGGATACGAAGATAACAAATACCATCATAGATGCCTGCAAACTTGTAGGCATAAAGGTATTGGACCATATCATCATTGGCAGGAATAAAGAAGACTATTACAGCTTTGCCAATAAGGGGTTGATAAGATGAAAAAGCCGTATTCTACCTATTGCCCATAATAAAAAAAAGGGGGGGATGTATAATGGGAGAGGAAATAGCGGTATACAAGGTAGATCATTTACCGATTGTAAGAAAATATGCAGAAAAAATAGGTGTTATGGAGATAATTAACAGGCTTGTTTCAACCGAGATGGAAATAGAGCCCGGAGATATTGCGTTGGGGATGATACTGGATACACTGTCTGGTCGAAGTCCCCTTTACCGATTGTATCATGAGGTAATTGTTTGCGTTGAGAAAATAATGCCAATTTCTTTTCCTTTACTGAGAAATAAATCATCATATGGAAAGAGCAAAAACCCTTCCATTGCTTTCATTAACTACAAAATTTGAAAATAGGCTAAAACTGTCCCTTTTAGGGTACGGAATGTCAGTAAAAATGATGACGCAGCACTACTTAGGTGGCAAGAATTCAGGAGTCAGGATGAGAACACCAAGAGCGTTGCATGGTCAATTCAATATTTGCAATGGGTTACGGCTTTTCTTGACACAAAAAGCTGCCATCTTAAGCCTTTATACCCTTTGAAGTTATGGGACTGATTGATCTAACTTCAATATTTTCAAGCCCCCTTGGGAGATGAATCCCGACGATTTTGGCAATTTTTAGCAAATTGGTGGAAATTGCCTCATGCATCATGTCAAGCATGTCAACAACTTACAACATTTGTCAAGTTGGTAGTGGAGTGTGCTTTTATGGCTATTTTTGTTGTAACTCCTTGTTTTCATAGGGATATAGCTTATGCAACACTCTCGAACACCTGCATATATGCAATCTGATAAATAACTTGACATAATAGTGTCCCGTCAACTCTCAAGTGTCGGATAGTTTGATGTGTAGGGACAGGGCTTGTTCCTGTCCCTGAATTGAAGGCAACGAAACAACGGACACCCACGAGGGAATGTCCCTACAGGGTTGTCAACTTAATTAACAGATTTCATATATGGAGAATAACATTTCAATGTCATTTAATATACTCCAAAAAACCTTTCTTGATTTTCTTGATATATCTGAAAAGGAACGAGATTATGTTTGGGAGTTCTTTGAATGTTTAAGCTTTGCAGATTTAGATATTCCATCAGATGAGTGGGATAGACTGCACCACTATTGTATCTATCAAGAAGACTTTTTGGAGAATATTCTGGCTTTATCTATAGGGTATATTTATGAGATATGGCATGATAAAATCAGATTTCATGAAATTCTAAATAGCGTTCTTAATTCAGTAGAAAATGTTCTTGATCGCAATGTCTCTTTTATCCCGGATGTAATTAAAGAATTGCCAGCAGTGGCAAGAGAAGACATCTGGATAGCTGTATATAACAGCATATATGATAGCTATGATGCTGAGAAATCTAAGGCAAAAAGTGATCGGGCTTATGCGTTAAGCATAGCTATTCAAAATAAATTTAAGCATATATTCAAGACTGAGCGTGATAAAGATATTATAAAAATGAGAGCAACAGGAGCAAGCCTTGAATCGGCTGGTCAAGAATATGGATTTACCCGTGAAAGGGTGCGACAGATTGAGCAAAAGGTGCTTGATAAATTCAACAGCTTTTTATCGAGAATAAAGCCTTACTATATTTTGCAGACCTTTACACAAAGCAATATTCTGTTATCGGTTGATGATATACAAAGTCATCTTGGTGAATTATCCGGGATTTTTATATATTTCCTTAAACAATGTAACAATAAGGCTGTATTGTGTAGCAATGAGCTGAATGGTTTTATTATTGGAGATAGTTCGTGGTATATACAGTTAATTGAATACATAGGCACATTACCAGACACATTTAAGGCTTCAGATTTGGAATTATATGTTTCAAGTTTTATGGCAGAGTCTAAAATAAAGGTCGATAGTAATCTGGTTTATAAACTAATTTTAGTTAAATATAATTCAATAGGTAGTTTTTTCTCCAAAAAGAAATTAAATTTCGCCGATAAATATATGGCGGTCTTAAAAAGATATTATCCCAATGGCATCAAGTTGTTTGATGATTTTGAGATGATGCGGTTCAGGAATTATGCTAAAGACTTGTTTGGCAATGTTGAACTTCCGGAAAACGATAGAGCTATTTGTGCAAGAATAGCTGAGTTGACAGTGCTTTGTGGTAGGGGTAAATACATACTATCTGACCAAATCAGGCTTGATGAGGAATTGCTTAATAAAATTCATCAATTTATAATAGATAGTGATAGAAATGTCATTATGTTTAGTGAGTTGTTTGAGAGGTTTAAGACTGAGTTGATTGATAAAACCAGCATAAATAACCGCTTTTATTTGCAGGGGGTACTGAGATACAAGTATGAAAATGAGTTTTTCTTTACAAAGGATACCTTAATAAAGGACATAAACAGCGAGCAAGGCATAACGCTTTCAATTGCAATGGAGGCGTTTATTAAGGAGCAAGGACGGCTTGTAACCAAGGACGAGATAAGGGAAGAATTTTTAGGACTTGCCGAATGTGTTTTGCAATCAGCGGTTGCAAGCAATCCCTGCATATTGTTATGGAACGGTGGGAAATATTTACATTCTGAACAACTTGTTGTTGATAATGCAATTAAAGAACGACTTAAAAAGCTTTTAGATGCTTATATCAGTCAAGGCTCGGTTTCGGTTCGCAAGATATATGACGACATGTATTTGCAGAAAAACAAGTTTTTGATAAATAACAATATTGAGGGGCATATTGCACTTTATAGCGTCTTGAGTTTTTGGTTTTCGGATGATTACGAATTTAGCCGTCCATATATTGCGAAAAAAGGCTCGACAGCAACAACCTTTGATACAGTGATACGGGAGTACCTTTCTAACCTTGACAAGGTTTATATCTCAGATATTAAAGACTATGTTGAAAGTATTAGAAAGGGAAATTTTAGTATCAATATGTTGCTTGATGATATAAGCGATGAATTTATACGGGTTGACAGCGATTTGCTATTCAGAAAAGATAGGCTGAATTTATCTGAAGATGCAATCGAACACATTGAAGAAACAACACTTGCTCTTATTGGGAATATCGGTTATTTGTCGGTTAAAAAACCTCTTGATTTTTTGTTTTATCCTAATGTTGGTATAAAGTGGACTCCGTTTCTGCTCGTTTCTATTGTCAAGTATTTTTGCAAACGGTTAAAAATTATCAATACCGCAACAGGTTATCGATATTTGAATGAGATTATAGTTGACAGCAGCTTAAATATTAACAATTATGATGAGTTCCTATGCTATGCTCTAACGCATGAAGCAAAATACACTTCATTTAAGAGCCTGGACGAGATAAGGAGATTTCTTTTAGAACAAGAACTAATAGCAAACAATATTCCCCAATCACTTTTTGATAATGGATATATTGTGGTTGAAGAATACGGCGGTATTCGATTAAGCAGTCGGAAGACCGAGGAAGATAAATATGTATAACTATGAATGGGATATAGAAACAGGCGGCTATGTATTAGTGACAAAGATGTCAGGCGTTACAAAGGAGCTGCGTCCTGTTTTCTATGAGGAACTTGACCTGTTAGGATTTAATGAGTACTGGACATATCCCAAATCGGAAAAACCACTTTTGTGGGCTGAAACAAGAAGATATATCTATGAAGGCAGGCTTGTTGCCGAAGCACAGGGCGGTGGACTTTATACTATCCCAACCCTTAAAATATATGAAGACAAATTAGAGCTTAAGGCGGTTAATGTTGAAGCTATGGTGGAGAAAAATAAAGCACTAATGACAGGGCTTGTGCAGCATTCGGTCGGAATTATTTACAAGACCTTCAATGAATACAAAAGCAAAAATATTGATGTTGTGTATGTGGCTTTTAGCGGAGGCAAAGACTCCCTTGTGTTGCTTGATTTGGTGCAAAGGGCATTACCACACAATGAATTTAAGGTGGTTTTCGGCGATACGACAATGGAAATATCCGATACCTACAAGGCAGTTGAGCGAGCAAAAGAGCGGTGGTCAGACCTTGAGTTTTGGACAGCAAAATCTCATTTGGACGCAAAGGAATCTTGGAAACTTTTTGGTCCACCGAGTAGAACACAGAGATGGTGTTGTGGTGTCCATAAGTCTGCTCCTTCCCTTTTGAAGTTGCGAGAAATCACAGGCAAAGACAGACTTAGAGCATTGGTTTTTGACGGTGTTCGTGCGGAGGAAAGCAGTGCAAGGGCAACTTACGCGATAATATCAGAGGGGCAAAAGCATTCAACCCAAACTAATTGCCACCCTATATTTGAATGGAACACTGCAGAATTGTTTACATACATGTTTGATAACAGCCTTTTTTTTAACAACGCTTACAGATATGGCGTCGGCCGTGTTGGATGCGCTATCTGCCCTATGGCTTCTCCGGGTTGGAATGAATTTATAACCAATGCTGTTTACGAAGATGATACTAACCATTTGTTGTCGATTATTGATAAAAATA
>JAHJRX010000044.1 GCA_018830565.1 bacterium
ATGAAGTAGGCAATCTGTATTTGTCCACTTGGGGCGTCAAAATTTACTTTTTCTTTTTGTGTTGAAATAAGTTGTTCGGTCATATTTTCCTTTGTTGTCATTTTTCACCTGATACTTTTAGCAAAGGGGTTGCCTAACGATAGAGTTCAGCGGCAGCGTTACACGCTGTCCGCTGCAACGATTTGTTAGGCTTTTACTTAGCTATCGATGTCGCAATATTCGGACTATTTGGATTTACTTCTAAGGTTCGAGTTTTGGGAATGATGACCAAATCCATGTCTTCCATCGGAATGGCACCAAGTAAAGCCTGGTCACCCATAACCAATGCTCCAGCAAAACCAATACGATTCTTGAAATGAAGTTCAATGGGACCAACATACGGAACAAGTTTTCGGCTCCCATCTGCCAAGGTTACTTCCTTCTTGTCGATTTCATCTAACTCCAGTTGAATCCTTATGTGTTCAGGAATACAAAGATGGACTGCACCTGAATCTGCTAATGCTTCGACCTCAACTAATTCCAGCTCTGATTTTCTCGGATTTTTTAACAATATCTTTGCGTTAATTATGCCCATGATCTTACTTCTTTCCTTTCAAAATTGTTTTATATGCCTAACATTCTTTTTTATCTTTATTCTATACTTATTAAAGTTTTATTTAAAAAACAACAAATGTCAAGAAAAAATAGTAAAATGCTATTGAAATCAGAAGATATTTTCAGTATAATATATTAAAGTTTTATATTATACTGAATTATTATAATTTAAAGGACTTGTTATGTTTTTAGCTTTTAAAGATTACCTTATACCATTTCCATTAAGTTTCCGCCTCTTTGATCCAAGGGAACCAGCACATCGAACGCAAACGGTTTTTGTCAGCAATCAAGTCGAGCCATGATTCGCAACAGGCATTCACTATTTCCTCATATCCTTCGTATGTCCGGTTAGATAAATGATAACGGCGAATCCAATCCCATAAGTGTTCAGTTGGATTTAACTGTGGCGAATATGGTGGTAATTCCAATAAGGTTAGATTTTTCGGAATTTATAGTTCCTTAGTTGTGTGCCATCCTGCTTTATCCAATATCACTACAGCATGAGCCGTCATCTTGACTTCCCTGAGAAATCTCCTTTAAATGTACATTCATCGCATCTGTATTAGCATACGGCATCACTACAGCCGCTGCTTCACCACGTGCCGGACAGACTGCACCAAAAGTATAAACCCACTCAAACTCCTGTTGTTGCAGTGCTATTGGACGTGATCCCCTTTGTGACCATATCCGTGATATTGTTCCTTTCATTCCAGCTCGCATCTCATCTTGAAACCATATCTCTAATTCCTTATCAGGATACTTTCTCCCTATCTCTTCTACTTGATTTTTAAAGTTTTTTTAAAAGCCTCCTGAAGTTCAGTATTAGCCTTTGGATGATAAGGACGTGGCATAAGCCACCGCAATTCCAGTCTGTGTAAAACCAGATAAACTCCTGAAAGTGAGTAATCTGCATTGAACTCCTTACGCAGAACTTCCTGAAGTTTCTGACCATTCCAAGATACTATATTATCTTGTTTGTAGTCTGATCCAGCAAGCACCCGTTGCTTGAATCCTATAGAATCTTTCAGCTTTCTTGGAGCACCACTACGAGGTTTGTTATATAGACTTTCTATTCCTTCCTTGTTGTATCTGAAAGCCCAATCACGAACTGTGCGTATCCCTGCACCCACTGCTTCAGCAACATCTTTCTGATGCCACCCTTTCTTGAGTAATGCTATTGCTTGTACCCGTAGTCGCAGACGAGCACCTTTTATCTTCTTTGCCACTTCCATCATTTTCCATTATAAGTAGTTAGTCCTTCTGCTTGACTGAAATAAACTTTATTTTCCATTATAAGTAGTTAGTCCTTCTGCTTGACTGAAATAAACTTTATTTTCCATCATTAGAATGGTTAAGCCTTGCTCCTTGTGAGTTTTTTTGTATCGGGAGTTTAACTACAAAGGTTGTTCCTTTATTTACCTGGCTTTTAACTTCAATCTGACCTTGATGGGCATTAACAACCCGCTGACAAATGGCTAACCCTAAACCGGTGCTTTTTTTGGTGGTAAAAAACGGGTTAAAGATCTGCTTTAAGTCTTCTTTTGTCACCCCTTTACCGGTATCAGAGATGCTTATCTTAACGAAATTTCCTTCTTTTTTACTCTTCACGGCTAATTTTCTTTTACCTTTAACTTCCTTCATAGACTCAACGGCATTCTTGATCAGGTTTAAAAAGACTTGTTTTAGTCGGTCTGGGTCAACGATCATAAGAGGCAGGTCAATCGCTAATTCTTTCTTTATCTCGATTTTAGTTAGTGTCCCTTGAGGTAGTTCCTCGAAGCAGTCCTCAATAAGTTTATGGACCTCAAGGCTTTTTAAGATAAACAGTGGTGGTCTTGATAAACTCAAAAGGTCATTAACATAATTAGTTGCTCTTTCGGTGGCATCATTTAACTGGGAGAGAATCTTTTGAGTTTCTTGGTCTTGAAGCAAGGTCTTTTTTAAGTAATAAAGCCCAGCTTTGATCACCGCTAATGGATTTTTGATCTCATGAGCAACCTCAGAAGCCATTTGGGTTACAGCAGCCAGCTTTTCTGTCTTGATAAGTTTCTCTTGCATTTGTTTCTGTTCGGTGATGTCACGGAAGACTAAGATGACGCCAGCTACCTGGCCATCCCGGCTATAAATAGGGGCACCACTATCAGCGATAATTCTTTCTTGCCCATCTTTAGTTATTAAGACTGTGTTATTAGCCAGACCAACAACATGACCAAGTTGGATCACCTTTTTTACTGGATTTTCACATCGCTGGCGAGTCGCCTCGTTAATAATATAAAAGAAGTCACAGGTAGGTTTACCCATGACTTCTTTTTCTCTGAAACCAGTAAGTTTCTCGGCCACCTTATTAAGTAAGACTGCTTTGCCTTGGGCATCGGTAATGATGACACCATCACCAATGCTCCGTAAAGTTACCTCCAGCTGTTCTTTTTCATAAAATAGCTCTTTGGTCAGCTCCCCAATCTGCTTTGAGACATTACCTACCAATTGGATAACATTCTGGCTCAGGATCTCGATGTGTTTAAAAAAGTCCCTACAGGTAGCCGCACAGACCAGCGACCACTGGGCATCCTTGATATCTAACGGGATCATATACTGAAACTTATCCACTACCTCATTCTCTATATTCATGCCCTGGTAATAAGAATAAGTCTCCTCACCAGCCCTGGCCTTCTTCTGCCAGTCCCAGAATCCATGCAAGTATTCACCTGGTCTGTATTTTTCTTCAACCTCTTCTGGTGATAAATTTATTATCCTTCTATCAGGATGAAAGATAATCTGACCGGTCTTTCTATCTATTATCCCAAAGTAACCACTTTCACCTACTTTCTGAGTAACCAGAGGATAAAATTCTTCGTCATCTTGTAATTGTTTTAGATCAAGGTACTCTCGATTAATTAAATATAGCTTGATTGTCTTAGATAGATCTCGTGCCTTTTCCTTGATGTTATTTATAATTAATTCTTCTAACCTTAAATCAATCTTTTCAGCTATCTCATCTTCTAACTTGATTAGGATTTTATAAACCTTGTTTGGTAGTTCCTTTTCAAAACTAGCTTCTGAAATTTTTAATTGTCTTTTTAATAGATATTCCCTGGCCATATCTTTGGCGCTTTTAGTCTGAAACCATCTCTTGGTGTTTTCCTCAAGGAATTCAAAGAATTTCTCTTCGGTATAGTTAAATTTAGCCGTAAATAATTCAAAACATTCTGGTATATATCTTGATAAGACATTGGCATCTTTAACAATCTTGGCTTCTTTCGAGATTAGTCTGGTTTTTGTATCATGCCAGTTGATAATCTCTAGAATCTCTTTTTTTTCTTCTGGCGGCCAATTTAGTTCAGACAGGAGCTTTTTTGCTATGTTAGCACTTTCGATTTCATGCTGGTGGAGTAATCTTATCCCTTCTAACTCCCTATGAATCTTTCTTGCTTTTAGCTCTTCTTCGTAGGAAAACATATGCCAGCCGGTATCATGGAGAATAATGGCGGGTATGATTATTCTTTCGTTACCACCTTCTAAATGGATTAGTTTCTCGGCCATTCCTAATGCCGTGATAAGATGAGTCAGGTCAGTCTTATCCCGGCAATAAGTTTTTGCTTTTTCAAATATGGCTTCAAAAATCTCTTTCATTAACTTATTTTCCCTTTCTTATATCAAGTTATATCAAGAGCCAAAAATCAAAGATAAAATTTTCTCTTTTTATGTTTAGACTTTCTCATGGTTAATTATTAATTTTCCCTGTAAGTTGGCTAAAACCTTTTCTATAGATTGAAGATAAGCAGTTTTAATTCTCTCAAATATTTCTTGTGATGTTTCTTCATCATAAATATGCGATGTCTTGTTTTTATCTTCAAGCATCTTGAGGAATACTTCTTCGTCACCAAGTAAATTAATTCTAAAAGCTTCTTTTAAACTTTCTCTGGGTGTATTTACCGCAATCCCTTGATATTCAAGAAATATCTTTAATGCCTTCCATAACAACTCAAAGGTGAATTCAAATCTTTGAATGGCCCCATCTTTATCAAGGTCATCTTTAGCCTCTTGGATAGCTTCTTTTAATTTTTCAAAACCGTTGGTAAATTTTTCAACGGCATACTTAACTTTTTCTTCCATAAACTACTCGCCCTGTTTTTAAGATTATATCCTTGAAGGACTTATCCACGGCGTTTAAAAAGACAAGATCAACCTTGTAAAGTCCAGCTATTTCTTCAATCTCTTCCTTTATTTTTCTTTCCAACCTTAGATCAACCTTTTCCTTGTCAATTGCCAGGTCAAAATCAGCGTGAGCCGGATAGTTTTGTTTTGCCCTTGAACCAAATAAAATAATTAAGTCTGGCTTGAGATATTTTTTAAGAATATCAATGGTCTGATTTAATATTTCATTTTCTCTTTGGGTTGTAGTCCTATCCAGATAATTCCTCCATAGAAGGTATTAGTTGTCAACAATTAGTCATCAAATATTTAGATCGAGCTATTATAGAGCTGCCATTATAGCACTTATTAATGAAAAATGGTCCATTAAATTTTTTCGCTCGTCCGGCGTAAGCGATTTAAATCCCCCTTAATCCCCCTTTATCAACTTATCTTTACCCATATCTTTTACTGGACAAATTATCAAGGAGGAACAGGAGAACCTTGACCCACTCTTCCATTGAATATCTTCCACATTTCAGTCATATTATCCAGCTCTTGAAGCCCCAACCATATCGTTTTTGTACCA